>DAOVVF010000010.1 GCA_030632225.1 Candidatus Parcubacteria bacterium | reverse complement strand
GCTTTTAATACTTCTTTCAAAGATATTGTTGCTAAAGCTAAATCAGTTGGTATTTTAAAAGAAAGACTTTTGCCTGAAGAAGAAGAGGAAGAGGATGATGAAGAAGAAGACGAAGAATTTGAACCTAGTGATGAAGACGAAGAAGAAATAGAGGTTGAAGAAGAGGAAGAGGATGATGAAGAAGAAGACGAAGAAGAAAAAAAACCTCGTAAGAAAATAGTCATCCCTATAGATTTATTAAGTAAGAATGGTACTAAACCAGATTCAGGAGATATTAATGCTAACATGAATAAGATAGAAAAGACTTTTGAGAATTTTGGTATAGAAGTTACCATGGAAGATGTTAATGTTGGTCCGACTGTTACTCAATATACTTTACATCCAGCTGAGGGCGTTAGGCTTTCTCAAATGCTAACATTACAAAATGATTTAGCTTTAGCTCTAGCAGCTCATCCTCTGCGTATGGAAGCACCTATACCAGGTAAATCTTTAGTTGGTATAGAAGTACCTAATAAGAGTATAGCTACTGTTAAATTAAGAGAACTATTAGAAAGTAATACTTACAAAAAAAGAAAGAGTAGTTTGTATTTAGGTTTAGGCAAAGCTGTCTCAGGAAAATCAATCTTAGCTGATTTAGCTCAGATGCCTCATTTGCTAATAGCTGGTGCAACCGGCTCTGGTAAGTCAGTTTGTATCAATAGTATTATTCTAACTCTACTTTATCAAAACTCTCCTGATGAATTAAAGTTTATTCTGATTGATCCTAAGCGAGTAGAATTATCTGTTTTTAATAATATGCCTCATTTACTAACTCCAGTTATTAATGATGCTGATAAGACCATTAATGCTTTACGTTGGGTAGTTAAAGAAATGCACGAACGTTACAAATTATTACAAGCTGCTAATAAAAGAGATGTTGATGCTTACAACAAAGCAGTTATAGTTAACCGCTTACCATATATAGTTATAATCATTGATGAGTTTGCTGCTTTAATGTCATTAGCTGCTAAAGAAGTAGAGGCTGCTGTAGTTAGTTTGGCCCAAATGGCTAGAGCAGTTGGTATTCATTTAATTCTAGCCACACAAAGACCTTCCGTAGATGTTATCACTGGCCTTATCAAGGCTAATATTACTTCTAGAATAGCTTTTGCTGTAGCTTCTGCTACAGACTCCAGAACAATTATAGATACAACCGGAGCTGACAAGCTACTAGGTAAAGGAGATATGCTTTTCATTACTGCTGAAACCTCTAAGCCTCGTAGAATTCAAGGAGCCTACTTAACAGATGAAGAAATAGAAAATGTAATTGATTATCTAAAAGAACAAGCTGAACCAGAATATAAAGATGAGGTTACAGAAAAAACAGGTGGCCCAGTAGCTGGGTTTAGCAGTGGAGGAGACCTTGATGATGAATTATCTTTAGACGCTAAAGAAGTAGTCATTAAGGCTGGCAAAGCTTCTGCTACCTTACTACAAAGAAGATTAAGAGTTGGTTATGCTCGAGCAGCCAGACTATTAGATATATTAGAAGAAATGGGTGTGGTTGGACCTGCTGAAGGATCTAAAGCTAGAGAAGTATTAGTATCACAAGAAGACCTAGAAGAAAATTTTTCTTCTCCTTTAGATCAGGAAGAAGAAGACTACGAGGAGGATGATGAAGAAGAGGAGGAAGATTAAACTATGGCTGCATTTAAACAGAAAAAGATTATCAGGGGGCAAAGCTTAGCTGATAAGTTAAAAAAGGCTCGTTTAGAACAGGAGATATCTTTAGAAGAAGTTCAGAGCCAAACTAATATACAACTTAAATATTTAGAAGCCTTAGAAGAGGGCAAATATCAAGATTTGCCTGGTGATGTTTATGTTAAAATATGGATAAAGTTGTATGCTGAATTTTTAGACTTACCAGCTAATGAATTAATAACTGCCTACAAATTAGAAAAGAATATTAGTGATAAGATAAAAGGAGTTGATCAGTCAATTAAAGAACCAATTGCTGTTAAGGAAAACGTATTACTACAACCAAGAACATTAAAGTTAATAGCTATTGGTTTAGTAGTCTTAGCACTACTAGGTTATTTGGCTTGGAGTCTAGTAAAGATCATTGCTGCTCCGAAAATAAATATTACTGAGCCAGCTAATAATTATACAACTACAGAAAGTAGTATAGTAATTACTGGGCAAACAGAAGCAGAAGTTCAATTAATGATTAATAATGAGCTCATACTAATAGATGAACAAGGAAATTTCAGTCAAACAGTCAATCTTTCCACGGGCTTGAATAAATTACAAATAAGTGTTAAAAAGAAGCATAGTAAGACTAATAATTTAGAATGGAATATTCTAAGAAAAGAATTGTAACTAATTAGTAAAGTAAGCAAAACAGGCTAGTTTACTTAAAGAAAGTTTAAATATATGGTTAAAAAAGAGGATAAAAAAATGGACCAATCCACTAAGAACGCTATAGATCAAATCAAAACTCGTTTTGGTGAAGGAGCCATAATGAAGCTGGGAGAGGCCAAGGCTATGAATGTAGAAGTAATTAATACTGGTTGCTTGTCATTAGATATAGCTTTAGGAGTAGGTGGAGTACCTAAGGGCAGGATTGTAGAAATCTATGGACCAGAAGCTTCTGGTAAAACTACGCTGGCACAGCATATAGTAGCTGAGTCTCAAAAAGCTGGTGGTGTAGCTGCTTTCGTAGATGCCGAGCATGCTTTAGATCCAGAGTATGCTAAAAAGATAGGTATCAATATTGATGAGCTATTAATTTCTCAGCCAGATACAGGTGAACAGGCCTTAGAGATTGTAGAAACCTTGGTACGTTCAGGAGGAGTAGATATAATAGTAATTGATTCTGTAGCTGCTTTAGTACCTAAGGCAGAGATAGAAGGAGATATGGGAGATTCTCATATGGGTCTACAAGCTAGATTAATGAGCCAAGCTTTACGTAAGTTAGCTGGTATAGTCCACAAGAGCCAAACTACGGTTATATTTATCAATCAGATTAGAATGAAGATAGGTGTTTTCTTTGGTAATCCTGAAACTACTACCGGTGGCAATGCTCTTAAGTTCTATTCTTCCGTTAGAATAGAAGTAAGACGTTCTGCTCAGATAAAGCAGGGAGAAAAAATAATTGGTAATCAAGTAAAAGCTAAGGTAGTAAAGAATAAGGTAGCAGCTCCTTTTAGAACTACAGCCTTTGATATAATGTACAACGAAGGTATATCTATTTCAGGAGATACTTTAGATACTGGATTAGCTTTTGGTGTAATTAATAAGTCAGGTAATTCATATACTTACGGAGAAACTAAATTAGGAGTAGGCAGAGAAAATGCTAAAACCTATCTAAGAGAGAATCCTAAGTTAATCACAGAGATAAAGAAGAAAATCTGGCAGGAGTATAAATCAGCAGAAGATTAATATAATAAAAAAGGGTCCTGAGAAAGGACCCTTTTAAAAGGTTTATTTACTAGAAGCAATTGCTGCTGCAATATATACAATGATAAGCAAATGCCAAGTTTTTAATTCGCTGACAGGAGCTTTTAACCAGGTTTCAAGCTCCGGACTTACAACCACACCAGCAACAGCTTTGTATATAAGGCAGATGATTACTACAACTGCAATAACAACAAAGCCAGAAATTATACCAAACTTACCGTACCTTTGCATCATGTTTGACATGATATCTTTACCTCCTTTATTAACAAAGAACCTTTATATTAACAAAGTAGTATAGCGCTTAATTATATATTTGTCAATAATGGGATAAATAAAGAGTCGTCTTTTAGGCGATTTTTTGGTATAATTCTAATATGTCCGTAGCTAATAAAATATTCAGCAATACTCTGTGGCAAGTAATTATTCGCACTATTAATATTTTAATAGGTGTTTTTAGTTTAGCTTTAATTACTAGAATATTAGGACAAACAGGCTTTGGCTTTTATACTACTGTTTTTGCCTTTGTACAGATGTTTATGATTCTAGCTGATCTAGGTCTATATTTAGCCTTATTGAGAGAAATATCATCTGTAGAAGGCAGAAAGCAAGAATCTAAAGTAGTTAACAATATATTTACTATTAGACTAATAGCTTCTTTGGCTGTGTTAGTATTTGCTCCTTTAGTAGTACAAGTTTTTCCTTATGACCAAGCAGTTAAAACAGGAGTTATCTTCTTTAGTTTTGCTTTCTTTTTCCAAAGTTTAGTATCTACTTTAACTGCTGTTTTTTCCAAGAAGTTAGCTATGCCTAAAGTAGCTATAGTTGATTTGTTTAATAAATTAATTTTCTTTTTATCTCTAGCTTATTTATTTACCATTGGTGGTGATTTAAATACTATTTTAATAATAGCTTCTGTGGTTAATGGTTTAAGTTTTGTCCTACTATGTCTATTCTTAAGAAAGTATGTTTCTTTAAATCTAGCTTGGGATTTTAAATATTGGAAAAAGATATTTTACTATACTTGGCCCTTAGCAGTTACTGTTGTTTTAAATTTAGTTTACTTCAAGGCAGATACTTTAGTGTTATCTATTTATCATTCTCTTGAGTCGGTTGCCTTGTACGGAGCTCCTTACAGGGTATTAGAAGTTTTAGTTACTTTCCCTCACATGTTTATGAGTTTAATTTTACCGTTATTTACTGCTGCCTGGATAAAGAATAATATTGATAAGGTTAGAGGTCTATTTCAGAATACTTTTGATCTCTTTTCTATTATAGTAGTAGCTATGATAGCTGGTACTTGGTTAGTTTCTAAACCAATAATGATTCTATTAGCTGGTCAGGAATTTGCTGCCTCTGGTTCTATTCTAAATATTCTAGTTCTAGCTACAGCTAGTATCTTCTTTGGCACACTGCTAACTTACTTAGTAGTAGCCTTACAAATACAAAGACAGATGATTAAGTACTTTTTAATATCAGCTATAGTTGGTATGATTGGTTACTTTATATTCATTCCCCTCTACTCATACTGGGGAGCAGCTTACATGACTCTCTTGGTAGAAGTTTTAATCTGGATTTTTGCTTATATGGTAATTAGAAAACATATTCAACTTAAATTAAAATATAATGTATTGTTGAAGAGTGTTTTAGCTGGCATATTAATGTTTATAGCTGGTTGGCTAATTAAGGATATAAATATTATACTAACTATATTAGTATCAGCTGTAGTCTATATACTAACTTTGTATTTTACCAAAGCAGTTGATAAACAATTAATTAAAGAAGTTTTTAAGCGTAAGAATATATGATTTGGCTATTATTAATTCCAGTCTTAGCTCTATTTATCTACATTAGCTATCGTCGTCCTTTGTATGGTTTAGCTAGTATTATTGTACTATTGCCCAGTTATCTATGGAGAGTTTCTTTGCTTGGTTTGCCAACTACCTTTTTAGAGTTAATGATACTGTCTTTGTTTGTGGTCTGGTTGATAAAAGACAAAAGGTATACCAAGATCAACTTTTCTTTAAGTAGAAAGTCAGATAATAAAGTGCCAGTAGCTTTACGCTGGTTACTATTAATCTGGCTAGGAGTTAGTTTAATTGGTTTAGCGGTTAATCCTACTTTAGCAGCTGTTGGTTTATGGAGAGCTTACTTTTTAGAACCCCTAATGTTTTTTATAATATTCATTTATACAGTTAATACTAAAGAGGATATAAAAGTAATTTTTAAATCTTTAGCCTGGTTAGTAACTTGGTTGTTTATTATAGCTCTTTACCAACTGCTAAGTGGCTGGAATTTACCAACAGCCTATGACTGGCCTAATATTAAAAGATTAACAGTAGTTTTTTCCTATCCTAATGCAGTAGCTTTGTTAACTGCTCCTTTAACTACTTTGTTTGCTGGATTATGGTTGGGTGCTAAAAGTAAAAAAGCAGGCATCTATTATTTATTGCCAGCTATTTTTGGTTTTACTTTAGCTTTGCTAGCTAGAAGTGACGGAGCTGTAATAGCTATATTAGTTTCTCTTTTCTTTTGGCTAATATTAGCTAAAAGAGTACGTAAGACAGGACAGATATTAGTAGTATTAATAGCTATAGTTATGTTTTTTGCTTTACCCGTAGGACAGAAGTTTAGTAGTGTTACCCAACAATTATTTAATCCGGAATTAAATTTACAAGCTAGTTCTTTAGAAATTAGAAGTAGTCAATGGCAAGGAACTTGGGCTATGTTACAAGACAATTTCTTTTTAGGAGCTGGTTTAAATGGTTATCAGCAATCTTTTGCTCCCTATCGTCATACAAATTGGATAGAAGTTTATCTTTATCCTCATAATATATTTTTAAATTTTTGGTCAGAACTTAGTTTCTTTGGCTTGTTAGCATTCTTAGCTTTAGCAGTTTATATAATTATTAGGTTGATAGGATTATTTAAACAATCAAGTAACTTAGCTTGGCCTTTAACTTTAGTTTGGTTAACTTGGTTTATTCATGGACTAGTTGATGTGCCTTATTTCAAAAATGACCTTAGTATTCTTTTCTTTGTTTTTTTAGCTTTAACTATTTTGGCTAATCAAAAGAGTAATTTACAGAAAGTTTAAATTTTAGTATAATATAGTCATGAAAAAAGTCAGAAAAGCCATTATTCCAGTGGCCGGATTGGGCACTCGTTTTTTGCCAGCTACCAAGGCCCAACCAAAAGAAATGCTACCTTTAGTTGATAAGCCAATTATTCAATATATAGTCGAAGAAGCAGTTGCTTCAGGTATTGAAGAAATAATTTTTGTTACTTCTTCAACCAAACGTGCTATTGAAGATCACTTTGATAGGATGTTTGAACTAGAATATCGTTTAAGACAAAAGGGCAAGAAAAAAGAATTAGAAGAGTTACTTAAACTTTCTAATATGGCTAAGTTTATTTATACTCGACAGAATACTCCTAAAGGATTAGGTCATGCTATTCATACAGCTAGACAATTAATTGGTGATGAGCCCTTTGCTGTAATGTTAGGCGATGACGTTATTGATTCTAAAGTACCTGTGCTTAAGCAATTAATTAAAGTCTATCAGAAATATGAAGACATTGTGATTGGTTTTACTAAAGTACCCAAGAATGAAGTTTCTAAGTATGGTATTGCTGATCCAATTATGATTGATAAGCATACAGCTGAGTTAAAGGGTATAGTTGAAAAGCCTACACCAGCTAAAGCGCCTTCTAATCTTGCTGTTACTGGTCGCTATATTCTTACTCCAGAAATATTTGACTACTTATCAAAAGGTAAGATAGGCGCCGGAGGAGAGATTCAACTAACAGATGCTATTGGTGAGTATATTAAAAAGAGAGTTGGCTATGCTTGTATATATGAAGGTGATTACTATGATTGTGGCAACAAGTTAGAATTTGTTAAAGCTATCATTAATTATAGTTTAAAGAGAAAAGAGTTTAGAGCTCCACTAAAAAAATATTTAAAAAAAGTTTAGTATGAGCAAACTTAAAAAATTTACCACTTTAATATTAATAGTTTTTGTTATAACTTCAGGTTTTGGTTGTCGCTGGAATCCTTTTGAAGGTGATAAGGAATTATATGAACCAGTTACTTTAGAATACTGGGGAGTTTGGGATTCACCTGGACAAATAAATCCTTTGATAGTAAATTATCAGGCTAGCCATCCTACTATTAGTATTAACTATCGTAATTTAAGATACGAAGAATACGAGCAAAAACTTTTAGAAGCTTGGGCTGAGGATAGGGGTCCAGATGTTTTTGCTATACCAGTTACTTGGTTAAAAGAATATCAACATCGTTTAGAACCAATGCCACTTAGCTTAAAAATTCCTGTGCAAGAAATACAAGGCACCTTCAAGAAAGAAGCTATTACTACTTTAAGAGAATTTAGAGGATTATCACCCTATGATATAAAGAACAGATATGTACCAGTAGTTTATGATGATATAATTATTAATAATCAAATATATGGCTTACCATATTATCTAGATACTCTGGTTACTTTCTATAACTCAGATTTATTAGCTAAAGAAGGTATAGCAGAACCAATTAAAGATTTTCATGATCTAGCAGAACAGGCTCCTAAATTAACTAAAGCCTCAGAAGCTAATCGTATTTATCAATCAGCTGTATCTTTAGGTGGTACTGACAATATTCCTCGCTTTTTTGATATATTTTCCAGTATTATGCTCCAAAATGGAGTTAATGCTAAGGGTCAATATTTTAATCCAGTTGGAGATAAAGATTCAGCTGAAAGATTTGCTCAAACTTTTAATTTCTATACTGATTTTGCCAAGCCTGGTAGAGCTAGCTATAGTTGGAATGAAGATGTTGAAAATGCCTTTGATATGTTTATTAATGGTAAATTAGCATATTTCTTTGGTTATACTTATCATGCTGATGAATTAAGACAGCGCTCCGTACCATTTGATTGGGGAGTTACTAATTTTCCTCAAACCAGAGGAGCTGATGGAACTAAATACTATACAAATTATTGGGTTAATGTTGTACCAAAAAAATCAGACAACAAAGATGTGTCTTGGAACTTTATCCAAAGTACGGCTGGACAAGATTTAGTTAGGCAATATTTAAGTGATAATAAGAAACCAACGGCTTTGAGATCATTAATTGGAGAGCAGTTAGAAGATGATGATATAAGAATTTTTGCTTCGCAAGTATTAACAGCAGATAATTGGTATGAAGGCTATGACATTAATTTAGCAGAACAGTATTTAGCTGAAACCATAGAAAGCATATTGGCAGGAGCTTTACTAGTTGATCAAGAAGGAGCTAGTTTAGAATTATTTATTCAGCGTATTAATCAAACTTATCAAAAACAAAATGATTAAATGGTTAGTTATAACTTTGTTGTTATTTATCCCTCAGTTAGTTAAAGCTCAGGGCTTGCTTGATGAGCTTGGTTGTATTGAAGATGGTAGATGCACTTTAAAGGATGTGTTCACGCTCATAATTTTATTAATCAGAGGATCTTTAGCAGTGATTGGTGTAGTAGCTTTAGTTTGGTTAGTCTGGGGAGGTATTAGATGGATATCTTCAGGAGGTAGCGCTGACAAGGTAAAGAAAGGTAAGGATATTATTGTTAATTCAATTTTAGCATTATTTGTTGCTTTTAGTAGTTATTTACTTTTGAATTGGTTTGTTGATGATATATTGGGTGCTAAAACTCAGTTTCAAGTTAATGCTGAATGTAGTGATCCAAATGCTAAGGTCTGTAATACAGATGAGCATAATTATGTTTGTTACAAAGGAGCTTGCATAACTAAATGTGAAGAACTTAATCAAAAATTAAAAGCAGGAGAAGGTATAGGTACACCCCCTATACCATCAAACTATTCATTAGTTTGTAGAACAATGCAAAGTTTTGATCCAGCTGGGCCTAATAATTTTTCTTACCTAATTAATTATTGTCCAGGTGATGTTAATAATATTTGTGTCTTATTAGATGAACATGGAGACTTAGCTTTAGGAGGTCAACTTTAAATAATAATTTTAAATATGAAAAACAAATTAATTTTTTCTATAGTATGTCTATTTCTTCCTTTGGCCAGTAAAGCAGCTGTGTCTTTAGAAAATCCTCTAGAAGCAGACAGTGTTCCAGAATTAGTAAGTAATGTGATTAGAGGCCTTTTAGGAATAGTCGGTGCTATAGCTTTATTCTATCTAATCTGGGGAGGTATTGTTTGGTTAACTTCAGGAGGTAGCGCTGAAAGAGTTAAAAAAGGAAAAGATACTATAGTTTGGGCTATTTATGGTTTATTAATCATATTTTTCAGCTATGTTATAGTCAACTATCTTTTTACAGAATTATTGGCTTAATTTAGGCTTAATTGTACAAAGATTAGTTTTATAGTATAATTTAACTAATAATTAAATATGAAAACCTTAGAAAGAAAGGGGGTGAAAAAATGAGGAAACTTTATACTACTTTATTGCTTGTAACACCTATGATGTTTGGCGGAAGAGCTGCTTTAGCACAAGTAACACCAGAAGATTACGGTGTAAATGATCTTATCAATGCAGGTGCAAATTTAGGTGGCAAGCCATTAAGAGAATCAATAGCGGGTATTATTAATGTTATTCTTGGATTCCTAGGCGTTATCGCTGTTATCATCGTTTTATTAGGTGGTTTCAAGTGGATGACTTCACAGGGTAATACAGAAAAGGTTGATGAAGCTAAAAAGCTTATCGGCGCTGGTGTAGTTGGTATCGTTATCGTATTAGCCGCTTTCGCAATTGCTAGCTTCGTATTAAACGAACTATATAACGCAGTTGTATAATTGGAAGTTTAATTTTTTGATCGCTTAACGCTATCAACGACTAATTTAATGGATTTGTATTACAAAAAGATCTATATTTAGTCTAGACTATTAGTAGGCCACTTCGGTGGCCTACT
>DAOVVF010000013.1 GCA_030632225.1 Candidatus Parcubacteria bacterium | reverse complement strand
CTAGAGGTAAGATTGTTAAAGAAGATGATTTATTAGAAGCTTTAAATAATAAAGAGATAGCAGGTTATGCTACAGATGTACTAGCTGATGAGTTAGAGTTTGATAAAGAATTTAATAGTCATCCTTTAGTAGAATATTCTAAGGGTAATAATAATTTGATTATAGTGCCTCATATAGGGGGTATGACACATGAATCAAGAGAGGCTACTGATGTGTTTATATCAGCCAAAGTAGTTAAAGAACTAAAATAATGTTAGCTAAGTGGTTAAAATGGACTTTTCTAGAAAGTTTAACTAGAACCACTTCTAAACTTTTACAGAAAGTTATCGGAGGGGTTAGTGTTGGTATTGCTCATACTTTTTTTGCTACTACTGTAATTGGTTTTATACAAATAATAGTTGGCTTTGTAGTTGCTAAAGTTAGGAAAGAAAAATTGATTACTAATAGAACTAATATTATTGGTTCTTGTTTTTTTGGTTTGTTTGCTACAGTTGGTACGGTTTTACCTTTTATAGTTTTCTATTTAGGTGGTGATATTGGTATTAATACTTTTATAGCCACTCTATCAATTGTGCCAGGAGCTTTAATTGATAGATTTGTTTTTAAGAATAGATTAGGCTATCGTAAATGGCTAGGCATATTAATAGCTGTTCTAGGTGGTTATGTTATTTTAGAATTGCCTTCCTTAAAAGAATTAATCCTCTTACCTTTATGGGTCTGGTTATCATTTGCTATGATGTTTTCCGGAGCCATTAATCAGGGAATTACTCAGAAAATAAAAACAGTTGATCCTTTTGTTAAAAATTTCTGGGGAGGCTTAGTTACTTTTAGCATAGCTTTAATTGGTTTAGCTATACTTAATTCAACAGATCTACTATTTAACTTTAATTCACCAATGCCTAAACTTTGGCTAAGTTCAATTGTAATTGGAGTGATTGTAATTGCTCTTTGGACCTTTAATTTAATTAGTTATAAAGCAGGAGCTCAGATAGCTATCAAGAGGTTGGTAATGAGTGGTGCTTATTTAATTATGGTTATGATTTTAGGTGTATTATTATTTGGAGAATCTTTAACTATGTATAAAGTATCTGGAATACTATTATTTTTAGTAGCTTTTATTTTTATGGATGATGAGAGTTGGCATTTCTTTAAAATGAAACTAAAGTTAAATTAAAAAGAGTCGAGTTAATCTCGGCTCTTTTTTATAGTTTATAATATTTTTTATACCATTGCAGAAAGTTTTTTATACCCTGCTCTATACTAGTACTAGGTTTAAAGCCTAGTTTTTCTTTTGATTTATCTATGTCAGCAAAACTAGCAGGCACATCACCAGGCTGGATAGGTAATAGATCTTTCTTAGCTTTTTTACCTAATTCTTTTTCTATAAGTTCAATAAAATATTCTAACTCTACTGGATTATTATTACCTAAGTTAAATATCTCATAAGGATAGGCATTAGCTAGACTAGCCATAGTACCAGCTACTATATCATCAATATAGGTAAAGTCTCTTTTCATCTTACCATGATTAAATACTTTTATAGGCTTGTTATCTAAAATAGCTTTGGTAAAGAGAAATAAAGCCATATCAGGTCTGCCCCAAGGTCCATAAACAGTAAAAAACCTTAAACCAGTACAGTTCATACCATATAAATGATGATAGGTATGAGCAATTAATTCATTAGATTTTTTAGTCGCTGCATAAAGAGAAATAGGATGATCTACCGGATCTTCTACAGCAAAAGGTATTTTCTTATTCTTGCCATAGACAGAACTAGAAGAAGCATATATAAAGTCTTTAACATTATTATTTTTGGCTTCATCTATTAAATTAGTAAAGCCTACTAAGTTAGCCTGAATATATGCATGAGGGTGAGTTAAACTATATCTAACTCCTGCTTGAGCAGCTAGATTACAAACTTTATTAATCTTATTCTCTTTAAATACTTTTTTAACAAAATCTAAGTCTTCTAAATTACCTCTGTATATTTTGAAATTATCAAATCCTTC
The DNA here is from genome assembly GCA_030632225.1 of Candidatus Parcubacteria bacterium. Lineage (GTDB taxonomy): Bacteria > Patescibacteriota > Patescibacteriia > UBA1558 > GWA2-36-10 > DAOVVF01. The sequence goes on along the minus strand of DAOVVF010000013.1, from coordinate 6,773 downwards.
TAGTATTTTATTACGAGCTTCTTTTAATGAAACATCATAGTAGTCATTAAAACTATCTATACCAATAACAGTGTGTTTATCTTCTAAAAGCTTTTTAGCTAGAGAGAAACCAATAAAACCGGCACTGCCGGTAACTAAAATAGTTTGGTTAGGCTCTAATTGTTTCATTAATTATATATTATTTCGTAATCAAATTTTATATCTTTAAAGGCATCATGTCTAACTGCTTTTATAATTATATCATAGTTAGCAATATCTTTAATATTATTACAACCAAATAGCTTATCTGTTTTAACATGAGGCTCATGTATATCTACTTGATAGCCTTCTTTCTTTAATTCATTAACTATATCTTGTACCTTAGAATTTCTAATATCAGATATATTTGGTTTAAAAGTAGCTCCTAGGATTAGTAATTTAGCATCTTTAGCTACTTCTTTATCTGCTAAATAGTTAATTAATCTTTTAGCTTCATAAACACCCATACTATCGTTTATAGTTCTACCAGCTAGTATAACTCGAGGATTGTAGCCTAATCTAATAGCTTCATTAGCTAAGTAGTAAGGGTCTACACCAATACAGTGTCCACCAACTAAACCTGGTTTAAAATCTAAGAAATTCCATTTAGTATTAGATGCTTTTAAAACATCCTGCCAATTAATATTAGCTCTATCAAAGATAATCTTTAACTCATTAATTAAAGCAATATTAACATCTCTTTGTGTATTTTCAATAATCTTAGCAGCTTCAGCTACTTTAATACTAGATGCTTTATGAACACCTGCTTTTATTATTGTACTATATACATCAGCAATAGTATCTAGAGTTTGTTGATCACAGCCTGATACTACTTTAACTATCTTATCAAGAGTATTAACAGTGTCTCCAGGATTAATTCTTTCTGGAGAATAACCTACTTTAAATTCACCAGGATATTTTAAATTAGATTCTTTAGCTAAGATAGGAATACAATCTCTTTCTGTACAACCAGGATAGACAGTAGATTCATAAACAACTATATCTCCTTGATTAAGCTGTTTGCCAACAATACTAGAAGCACCGATTAGTAAATCAATATCAGGTTTTCTATTGGCATCTATGGGAGTAGGTACTGCTATAATAATAAAGTTTGAGTTTTTTATAATATTAGGATCTGCAGAAAAGTTTATCTTAGCTTTCTTTAACTCTTCCTTGCTTACATCATTATTATAATCTACACCCTGTTTTAATTCTTCAATTCTAGATTGTTTTATATCAAAAGCATTTATTTCTGTCTGCTGTCCAAAGGCTATAGCTAAAGGTAGACCTACATAACCGAGGCCTACTACACAGATTTTTTTATCTTTTAAGTTTGACATTATCTACCTAAAGTAATATTAAAGACAGTGTTAACAGTTTTTAAAGCAATTGAAATATCTAAAGCTATTGACTGATTTTTAATATAGAAGAGATCATAACTAAGTTTTGTTTTAGCATCTTCTACTGAAGCACCGTAAGGAAAGTTAATTTGAGCCCAACCACTTAAACCAGGTTTAACTAAATGTCTTTCATTATAGAAAGTGATTTCTTTTTTAAGTTCTTCAACAAATTTAGGTCTTTCTGGACGAGGACCAACAAAACTCATATTACCTTTCAGAATGTTTATAAACTGAGGTATTTCATCAAGTCTACTCTTACGCATAAATTTACCTATCTTAGTAATACGACTATCATTTTTAGCAGCCCAAGTAGCACCATTAGTTTCAGCATTATGAACCATAGAACGAAATTTGTAGACAGTGAATACTTTAGCACCTAAACCAACTCTTTTCTGTTTGTAAATCAAGGGTCCTTTAGAATCTAATTTAATTAGCAGAGCTATAAATGGTAGGAAGATTAAAGAAATTAAACTAAAAATAATAGATAAGACTATATCAATAACTCTTTTAACAATTAAATACCATTGATTATTCTTCTGAGTAATATTATCTAAGAACCAATTTCTTTCTAAAGCAGTAATTGGTATTTTACCAGTAATCTTTTCATAGAAATTAGTTAAATTAAAGTATTTTATTTTTAAATCAATACTTTCAAATAAATAACGAGCTACTTCAGGACCATACTTAGGATTATTACTAGTAACTACTGTATTTATTTCATGTTTAATTAATTGTCTTTTTAAATCAGAAATATCTTTGCTAATTGGGACTACTTGGTATTGCTGAGGTACTTCCTGATAATCAGGGTTAATAATTAATTTTAATTGATAACCCAACTGAGGTTTAGTCATTACTTCTTTAATTAATAGTAATGATTCAGGGTTAATACCAATGATAGCTAAATTATTCCTTAAAGCAGTACTAGAGATTACTTGATAGAATAATTTTCTCCAGATCAAGAAGAGGATAGCAAAGACTATTAACAATATTACTAGAATAGTCTGAGGCCTTAGATGTCCTAAACGTCCTTGGATTAAGTAAAAGAAGACAACGGCTAGAGCAGCATTGATTAATAAGTTCTGTATTAAGGTGCCATAGAAACTAAAATCATTTTTAACCTTACGAATTTCATATAATCCATTGATAAAGAAAACAACTAACCAGATAGCAAAAATAATAGTAAAAGCTGTCCAATGCTCTGCCCATATTTGGTTATTAAGATAGCCATTCCTTATCCATAAAGCAATAGCTAGACTAGCATAGAGTAAAATAACATCTCCCAAAAGTAGGATTATCTTCTTCATTCAGTTTAATTAATAGTATAGTCTATTATAGTAAGAATAACCCCTTTTTGTCAAATATATAATTTTGTTTTAAACCTTGAAATATGTTATAATTTATATACAATTTATAAACAAAAATCAAAATATTGTTACAGTGAAAATAACTGAAACAAAAATTTATCTTAAGTTCATTTTTTGGTTTCTTGCTGTATCTCTTTTACCTATTGTCGTACTATTTGCATTGATTTATCTCTTTGTACCAGATACAGCCATTTTAAAGGAACCAGAACTATATAAACCTATCCTCATAGGAATATTTGTCTCAATTGCTTTTGTCTTTTTACTTTCACTATTAGCAACTAGACGTTTAAGCAAATTAATTACTAAACCAATTCAAGTATCAGTTGAAGAGCTATCTAAAGTAGTAGAAGCTCTACTTAAGTCTGTGCAGGACCTTTCAGAAATTGGTCAGAATAATAGTGAAATATCTCAGTTTCTTTTAACTAGCAGTCAAGAACAACAAAAAGGATTAAAGACAGGTACTAAAGCAGTAGCTGAAATGGTTCAATCTTTGAATAAGATAACTCGTAAAACAAAAGCTTCTGCTAAAGATGCTACTAAGATAGATGAATTAGCTGGACAAAGTACTAAGAAATCAGAACTAGCTTTAGATAGTTTAGTAGCTGTTAAACAATTGGCTACGGAAAATCAAAAACTTAGTCAGGCTTTAGATACTTATGCTAATCATGTTAAAGATATTGCTAGAAGAGTAGAAATATTAGCTGATACAGCTAAATTTCTTAGTTTAAATGTCTCTATTGAAGCAGGTAAAACTTCTTTTTCTGAAGATTTTTCCAGTTTAGTTTCTCAGATTAGAGAATTAAATATTACTAGTGAACAAGCTGCTAATAGTATTCAATCTTTAGCTGGTAATATGCAAAGACAGATTAAACAAGCTAAAGAATCTTCTGTTTTTGAATGGGAAGAAACTAATAAAAGTATTAATATTATAGCTCAAACTGTTAAATTCCTTAATAAGATTATTGGTAATGTTAGCAATATTTCTAAGAGTGTTCAGATCATTAATAAAGAAACGGAAGAGACTAGTAGTGAAGCTGATAATATTAATATAATGATTAATGATTTAAATAAAGAATCTAAATCTTTAGTTAAAAGAACAGACAATATAGCTAATATTATTAACAAACAATTAGTAGTTACTAGAGCATTAAATAGATCTTCTGAAGCTTTGAATAATGTAACAGATACTTTAAATAATTTAGTAGGTAAAACATAATGGCTAGTAAAGGAAAAAAATATATTCTCTTTAAAGTAGATGGTTCTACATGGGCTATGCCTTTGCTAAAAGATAGCCAATTCTTTACTTGTACGGAAATAGCTCCTATACCAGCAGTTGATGAAGCAGTCAGAGGTTTAACTTACCATAACGGTAAGATTATAACTGTTTTAAATACAGCTAAAATATTAAATTTAAATACAGAAGAAAAAAAGAAAACCTGTCTGTTGTTTACATATAATAATGATAATTACGGACTATTAATAGATGAAGTTAAGGATACTGTTAAAGCTACCAGAACCTTTAGTGATACAAAAAAGAAATTATTTAAAAAATATATCCGAGTTAAGAAAAATAAAGTATATATTTTAGAGCCAGTTCTTATCTGGAAAGTAGTAAAGATATATGATTAGCCAGAAGTACAAAACATTCTATTTAGGTACTGCTAAAAAACAATTAAAGAAATTGTCTAGCTTGTTGTTGTCTTTAGAAAAGAATCCAGAGGGAGGAATATTAATAGAAAACATTTTTCGTTTAGTTCACTCTATGAAAGGGGCGGCTGCTACCATGGCTTACAAAAAAACGGTTACTTTCTTGCATGCCTTAGAAGATGTAGTAGAAGCAGCCTATCACAAACAATTAAGTATAGATCAATCAACTATAGATTTACTATTCAAAACTACAGAAAGCTTAGAAAAGAATCTTAAGTCAATTGCTAAGAGTAATAAAGAGATAAATCTAAGTAAAGAGACCAGAGATTTAAAGAATTGTTGTAAACATAAAACTAGTAAGCAGATTGTTAAAAGAACTAAAAGTATAGTTGATGATGTTCATTTAGATGTAGAAATATCAGTAGCTCCTAATAAGTTAAATACCTTACAGAATTATTTAGATGATTTGTTGATTAATGTAATGAAATCTAAAGCTTTAGCGCAAAAAGAAGGTGATGCTGAAATGCTATCTATGGCTGTATCTACCGATACTATTGTTAATAATCTAAGAAGAGAACTAGAAAGGTTAAGAATAGTACCATTATCAGATGTGTTATCATCTTTACCTTATCTAGTCAGAAGTATAGCTAAGAATGAAAATAAACAAGTAGAATTAAATATTAAAGATAATGATCTATCTTTAGATAAATCTATTTTAGATCAATTAGTAGAAATTCTAATACAGCTATTAAAGAATGCGGTTGCTCATGGTATTCAGGAAGGACAGAGAAATGGCAGAGTAGATTTAGAAGCTAATTTACTTAATGATCAGATGCAGATAATAGTCAAAGATAATGGGCAGGGTGTTAAATGGCAGGAGATATTAGATAAAGCTATTAAAAAGAAAGTAATTTCTAGAGCCAAGAGTAAGAAAATGACTTTAGCTCAGATTAAAGAATTAATCTTTATGCCAGGTATTTCAGCAGCTAAGGCTTCTAATATTGTTTCTGGTAGAGGCATGGGTTTAAGTTTAGTGAAGAACAAAGTAGAGGATTTAGATGGAGATATTAATGTAGATAGCAGTAAGAAAGGAACTACCTTTACTATTACTATTCCATTACCTTTATCTATTTTTAGAAGCTTTAACTTTCAATTAGGGCAGTTTAATATGGCTATTCCTTTGCTATATGTTAATAAGGTAGTTAAGTTAAAAAAATTAAAGAATTTCTATAACACCAAAACTTTTGATTATAAAAGATCAAAGTATAAAGTAATTTCTTTAGCTAAGAAATTAGATATGCCTGATTTAAAAGCTTTAGCTAAATATGTAGCTTTACTAAAATACAAAGATACTAAATTAGCTTTACCAGTGTATAGTAATGTTAATGACAGAGAAGTAGTTATGAAAAAAAGTCCTCATATTTTAAAATCCTTAGACTATATTAAAGGAGTAGCTGTCGCTTCAGACGGACAAGTAATATTAATTTTAGATATAAATAATTTAATATAATAATATGAAAGCAAAAATTCTATTCGTTGATGATGATAACTTTCTTAGGAAAGTTTACAAGTCAGAGCTAAATGATCAAGGTTATGAAGTTTTTTTAGCTGCTGATGGAGAAGAGGGTTTAGCCATGGTTAGAAAAGTAGATCCTGATCTAATTATTCTAGATATGATTATGCCTAAAAAGAATGGCTTTGAAGTTTTAACTGAACTGCAAAGTGATCCTAACACTAAGAATATACCGGTAGTTATACTATCTAACTTAGGACAAGAGGATGATATAAAAAAAGGTTTAGATTTAGGGGCTGTAGATTATCTAGTTAAAGATGATATTAGCTTAACTACTATTGTTTCCAAGATAAATCAGTATTTACATTCTAAAACACAAAGTAAAGAAGCTAGAAATAATAATCACTAAAATATATGTCAGTTATAACAGATACAAAAATTGAGAAAATAATTAACAAAATAGGTCTAATAGAGCCTGAAGTCTTGAAGACAGCTATTAAGACAGCTAAAAAGCAGAAGAAAGAATTAATTAGCTTTTTAATTGAGCAGAACCTCATTAAACCAGAAGAAATAGGTCAATTGATTGCTCATGATCTAAAGGTTAAGTTTGTTGATCTAAAGAAAGAGAGGATAAGTGTAGATGTCTTAAGTTTAGTACCAGAAGTAGTAGCTCGTAAACAGAATATTATAGTCTTTAAACGGGATAAAGATGGTGTTTATGTAGCTATGTCTAATCCTTTAGATTATTCCTTAATTAAAGCTTTAGAGAAAAAAGTAGGTGATAATATATTACCTTACTATGCTACAGAATTTGATATTAAAAATAGTTTT
>DAOVVF010000120.1 GCA_030632225.1 Candidatus Parcubacteria bacterium | reverse complement strand
GACGACGTTACCGCTGAAATTGAATCAATCGACGGAGGATTTTATAGGGTTATCGACACTAAAAATGGACGCACATACGGTATATGGTTTTTAACTGAGGGAGACATCGAAGTTTACTACAAACAGGAATAGTAAGATGAATGAATTAAAAATAGCTAAGTGCCCTTATAATGTAGAATGCATTCCTAAAGCTCTTGAGATAGCAGAAGATATTTTAACTAATTGCTGGGTGAGCTGCAATTGCTATATGGGTGGATGTATGCAGCAGGTCCTATTAAAAAAACTATGTACGAAGCTATCAAAGCATGGAATACAGTAGCTGAGAGAGAGTGTGGAGAAAATGAGTATTAAACCGATTGAGGACTATTGACCATATTTACAGATTGATGACACCGAGGAGAGTAAATGGATAATAAAACATTTATAAAAGAATTTACTAATAAACTAAAAGAAGAGATCGTAGAGTCTCCATCAGAAGCTGTTTTCTATGCTCTAGCTTGTATAGCTCTTCTCTCAATACTTTATAGGTGATTATTATGAGCTTTAAAAAAGAATTTATAGATAGGTTAAAAGAACGGGCATTAGAGTCTCCGGGAGAAGCAATAGCCTTTTCTCTGTTTGGTATAGCTGTGTCACTACTTAGTGTAGCTATCTTAGGCTTAATCATATTGATGGTGTTCAACTAAGGTTAGGGGAGAGTATATATGAAAGTATTTATAGGTGGGTACCGTTCAGGTAAAACAACTCAACTTTTAAAATTAGCTAAAGAAAACAAAGGTATTTATATAGCTTCTACTATGAAGTTGGCAAGAGAAGCGGGTAAGCACTACAATTTAGAAGACTGGCAGATGTCCTCTCACATTTGTTTACTAGAGGGGCGACTTAGAAATAATAAACACCCTATCTACATAGACGATCTTGAAATGCTAATAACTGGTCTTGCTTCATATAATCAAATAGCTGCTGGTTCCCTGTGGATAGGAGGTGGCGAAGAAAGCTTTTGTGTAGAGGCTTATAAAACAAGCTACCATCCGAAAAAGCTTTGGACAAAACGTAGGCTGGACGACGGAGAAACTAAGAAGGATTGAATAGTTTGACTCAATGTGTTAAGAAGCTGTAGAGATATCTATTTTATTAACTAAATTACTTTACGGATGGATTAAATGACTACTAAGAGTTTAAGATCAAAAATAATATATTACTACTCCAAAAATCAAGACCTAAGCCAAACACAGGTATCGAAAGATTTAAATCTACCTATAAGTATAGTTCATTTAGTATGTAAAGCTTCTCCTAAGCTAAGTACCTTTAAGTATAAGCGTATAGACAATAAGAAAAAAGAGATTCAAAAGCTATTTGACGAAGGCTATTCCATGGCTTCCGTGGCTAAAAAATATGGTGTAACAAGGCAAGCCATAGATAGCTTTGCTAAAAGGAATTCGTTAATAAATACTGCTCAGAAGAAAGATCTATTAGCTAAAAAGCTATTCAAAGGATGTAAGACCAGAGAAGAGTATGCAGATAAAACAGGATTTTCACTGGCCCAGGATAAAGCTAGAAAGCTTCCGACAAAATACCAAGTAGAACGCATGAACTATATTGAAGAGGTAGAGAAATTAGTTAAGAAGGGTGCCGGTCGTAAAAAGATTATTGCCATGACAATAAAGAAAGGCCGTAAGGCTAATTTTACGCTTTTCAATAAACTAGGGGTTCCTAAAATTAGAAACAGAGTAGTAAATAGATTAGATTATAAGGCTATAAAACAATTTATGAAAAAGAATCCAGAATATAAGCAATATGAAGTAGCTAAGGTTTTTGGTGTAACGCCGGGCGGAGTGTCCGCATGTTTGAAGAATAATAAATGAAAATGATAAACAATATGTTACTTCTACTTATGTTCAGCGTCCATGCAAATGCTGAGTTTAGATATCCCGCACATTATTATAAACAAACGATACACTGCATCAATGGAACCCAATATTTCTATAGCTCCTCTGGGGCATTTTCTAGCCAATTAATTCCCTTCATAAAAAACGGAGTCATTCAAACCTGTGCAGATAAAGTGAGACTATGCGTTGATCGAGGGTTTATGTCGTGTGAGAAAGAAATTTTAATTGATCGTATAGATATTGATAAATATATTTGTGCTAGCTGGCGTAAAAACGCCGAAAGAACTAAGAATATAAGTTGCTTGAGATGGCAAAGCAAAAAAGAACGTAAAAAGAAAGCAATGCAGAACATCAAACGCATGTTCCCAGAGTATGAGCAAAAGATATGAAACGACGCGGTGATAAGATTGTACAAGGTATGGATAAGGCTGTGAATATATTGTTGATACTTATAGTAGGCTTTTTCTTAGGAAGGTTTTATCAAGCTTTTATTATGTTGGATGAAATCGACTATCCATCCGAGGAGTACACACCATGAAAAAAGGCGATATTGTTATT
>DAOVVF010000016.1 GCA_030632225.1 Candidatus Parcubacteria bacterium | reverse complement strand
GGGAATAAATTCTTCTTTAGTAGACAAGGTAGCAATATTAGAGACTAGGAATAGAATAGAAGCAATAGTAAATAAAGCGCCATAACCCCAAGTAACAATTATAAAACCAGCTAAAGCTGGTCCAACAATATAAACTAAGGAAGAGGCTGCTGTCATAAAGCTAATTTCTCTACCCTCTTCAGCATCATCAGAAAAACGAGCAAAATCAGCATGATAAGCTGGCCAGTAAAACATTTTCTGTAAAGCTAAGATAAGCGGTGCTATATAGAATAAACTTGGATACTGACCAATAAAGAATAAAGTAATATAAAAAGCAATAAACAATAAACTACCCCACATTATACCTCTTTCGTAGCCTCTAAGTTTAGCAAACTTAGCTCCTAAGGGCATGATAAAGAAATAAACAATATAAACTATTAAATAAAATAGCATGATATACTGCAAAGAATAACCTATCTTGTATAAATAAATAGGTTCAAAGATCATGACCATAGCTAAGGCCAAGTTAATCAAAGTAGTGGAAATGAATAACTCACGCACTTGGCGTTTCATGTGGTGTGGTAAAAAAGATTTTAAATATTTTAAACCTCTCATAATTTTATCTTTAATTCACCTTGTCTAAGAATCTTACCCTTACCATCCTTAAACTTAATAATAGTCGAAGCTAGACACTTAGGCAACTCTCCAGCGTTAATAAACAAATCTGGTGCTAATTCTCCTGTACTAAAGTATTTCTTAATCTCTTCTGGTGTATAGCAATTAGCTTCATCAGAAATATTAGCTGAAGTAGCTACAATTGGATGTCCTAAATTAATAGTTAAGCTATTAGCAAAAGGATGATTAGAAACTCTTAAGGCTAAATAATCACTAAAATGTTCCTTCCAGTCACTATGATTAAAAGGTAATACTAAAGTTAAAGGACCAGGCCAATACTCTAAAGCTAAACGACGAGCCTTGTCAGAAAATTGTACTAAAGAAGAAGCTGAAATTAAATCTGGTACTAAAACAGATAAAGGTTTATTTTTATCCCTCTGTTTTATCTTATACACCTTACCAACTGCTTCAGCATTGTAATAGTCACAACCTAGACCATAGGAAGTTTCAGTTGGATAAATAACCACTCCTCCATCACGCAAAATTTCTAAAGCTTCTTGTAAAATTTTAACGTAATTATCATTTGTTAATTTTACTTCTTTCATATATTAACGTAATAAACTAATAAATAAAGCTAAGATAGCTGCTACTACAAAACTAGCTTGAATAGGAAAGAATAATAATAATAGCGCTATAACTAATAATGATATTACTTTACCGCTATGAATAGACATTTCCTTAATTAAGGTATATTCATCAATATAGTGTCCTCGATCAGCTGCTTTTTCATAAACTAAAGTATCTAAAGAAGTACGTAAAACTATAATAGCTAGAGTATGATAAACAGAAGCTACAAATATTTGTAAAACAGAAGCTACTGCTACTTTAAAAAGCCAAGCAGTTGAACTTAAAACAGTACCAACTCTGACTAGTTTTATCTTTTGAAACTTATCTAACAATCCACCAATAAATAATCTTAACATTACACCTGTTAATAATATACCGCCTGTTAATAAACCAATTGTTTTAAATTCTTCATTAACTAGACTAAACATAAAAATTGGCCAGAATAAACCATTGATACAGCCAATAGCTCCGTCAGACATATAAGCTACTACCATTCTTTTATTAAAAGGATGCAAGAAATATTTAAAAGTTTCCGTATAACTCCAAGATACTTCTTCTTTGATTTGTGGTAAAAAGAAAAAAGGAATAACTGATACAGCACAAATAATTAATGCAATTATAATCAAAACTGAATAGCTCCAACCTTCAATAACAAAACCACCAATAACTGGAGCAATAATAGATAGAATAGAAGCTACGGAGAAAATAATACCAAATTGTTTACCTCTATGTTTCTTATCAGAAAATTTAGCACTATCAGTCTGAAAAGGCAGCCAGAAAGTACTACGAATTAAGACTAAAAATACAGCTGTTAATATAGAATATAGTAAAGGATCTTCTGGAAACTTGTAAAAAGCATAAAAGTAAGGTAAACGAAGTATAGTACCAATAATTAAACTAGTTTTCAAGCCTATCTTATTCATTAAACGGCCACCTAAAGGTGCTAAAAGTACATAACCTAAAGAATGGGCTAAATACCAGAGAATAACTAAATTTATACTTGCTCCGTATTGCTGATATAAAAAGATAGGCAAATATAGAGAAAAAACATTAATACCAAAATCTAAAATTAATTTGCCTGACCATAAGGAAAGCAAACCTTTAGAAAAACCTAATTTTTTGTAGTCCTCTATTAGATGTAATTGCATGGGTATTTTGTTTTTATTTTACAACAATACTTATTATCCTATTCTTGATATGGATAAATTTTTTAATATCTTTACCTTGAATATATTTTTGAAGCTTAGAACGAGACAATATCTCTTTTTTAAGTTTATCACTTGCTTCTATATTAAAAGCTAATGCTATACTATCTCTAAGTTTACCGTTAACTTGAATACCTAAGGTAATCATTTCTGCTTGAGCTAACTTATCTTTGTGTTTTGGCCAAGTTTCTAAAGCAATGCTATTCTTATTACCTAATTTATTCCATAGCTCTTCAGCTAAATGAGCTGCAAAGGGAGATAATAGTTTCAAGAATATACTAAAAGAGTCTTTAGATACTTCCTTCTGTTTTTCAAAATGATTAGTCAAGATCATTAAAGCTGATACAGCTGTATTAAATCTCATATTATCAATATCATCTGAAACTTTTTTAATCGTTTGATGTAATAATTTTTCTGTATCTTTGTCCTGCTTATTACCTTTAACTTTAGTTTGTAGATTAAAAACCTTAGTAAGGAATCTATATACTCCAATTACTCCTTTATCATTTAAAGCTACAGCCTGATCAAAAGGACCTATAAACATTTCATAAACTCTAACTGTATCCGAACCATATTTCTTAACATAATCATCAGGATTAACTACATTACCTTTAGACTTAGACATTTTAATACCACCTTTGCCTAAAATCATACCCTGAGCAGTTCTTTTTTTATAAGGTTCATCACCACATTCTTTTGGTATTACACCAATATCGTACAAAAACTTAAAGACAAAACGAGAGTAGAGTAAATGTAAGTTAGTATGCTCCATACCTCCGTTATACCAATCAACTGGTAGCCAATATTTAGCCTTCTGCTTATCAACTAACTCTTTATTATTCTTAGGATCAGTGTAGCGTATAAAATACCAGTTAGAACCAGCCCAATTAGGCATAACATCTGTTTCTCTACGAGCTTCTCCCTTACACTGAGAACACTTAGTTTTAACCCAGTCTGTTACTTTAGCTAAAGGAGATTGGCCATCTTTAGTTGGCTTAAAATCTTTGATATCTGGTAGTACTACTGGTAAATCTTTTTCATCTACTGGTAGCCAACCACACTTATCACAATGAACCATAGGGATAGGCTCTCCCCAATACCTTTGTCTAGAAAATATCCAGTCATGTAGCTTGTAATTAATAGCTTTAATGCCTAATTTATTCTTATCTAACCACTGTACTATCTTTGGCTGAAATTCTTTAACTGTTAAGCCATTATATTCTCCTGAATTTATAATCTTACCGCTATTAGTATCAGTATAAGCTTTCTTTTTTATATCTCCCCCAGCTATAACTGGTACGATATCTAACTTATACTTCTTAGCAAATTCATAATCTCTTTGATCATGGGCTGGTACAGCCATAATAGCTCCTGTGCCATAAGTCATTAAAACATAATCAGCTACAAAGATAGGAATCTCCTGATTATTAACTGGATTAATAGCTTTAATACCTTTTAATTCTATACCAGTCTTTGTTTTACCTCTTTGAATATCAGTTTTTTGTTTAGCTTTAGCAATATATTTGTTTACCTGAGTATAGTTTTTTATCTTATCTTTTAACTTAAGTACTATTTCCTGTTCAGGAGCTACTACCATAAAAGTAGAACCAAATAATGTATCTGGTCTGGTAGTAAATACTCTTAAGATTTCATTAGTATCCTTTATCTTGAAATCAACTTCAGCTCCTTCACTTCTGCCTATCCAATCTTTCTGCTGCTTTTTAATAGTTTCCAAGAAATCAATCTTATCTAACCCTTCTATTAACCTATCAGCATAGTCAGTAATCTTTAATAGCCACTGTTCTTTTTCTTGTTTAACAACCTTACCGTCACAACGTTCACAAACTCCATTAACTACTTCTTCATTAGCTAAGCCTATATGGCAAGAAGTACACCAATTAATATTCTCCTTAGCTTTGTAGGCTAAACCTTTCTTAAACATCTGGATAAATATCCACTGAGTCCATTTGTAGTAATCCTGATCAGTAGTAGCTAAGAATCGAGACCAGTCAAAAGAATAGCCACCGCTAGTTAACTGCTTGTTGAAAATGGCTATATTCTTCTGCGTAGTAATTTGTGGAGGTGTATTAGTTTTAACTGCATAGTTCTCTGCTGGCAAACCAAAAGCATCCATACCAATAGGGTAAAGTACATTAAAACCTTGCATTCTTCTTTTACGACAAACAATATCTAGGGCAGTATATGAACGAAGATGGCCAGTATGTAGGCCATCACCAGAAGGATAGGGAAATTCTATCAAGCCATAAAACTTTTTCTTTTTATCATTATCTTTAGCTTGGAAGATCTTTTTATCCTGCCAATATTTCTGCCATTTCTTCTCTAAATTATTTGGGTTGTATTCCATAAAAATTATTAATACTATATGAAAATTTTAACATTATAGTCACTAAAAATCAAATGGCTTGACTGTTAATTTTGACTTTGTTATGTTATCATATATATTACGAATTTAGCTTAATATTAATATAATTATATAAGTCTATTTATTCAAAAAATTGTTAATAAACTAGCTATTTACTTAGCTGATTCTTTAATTTGGCTAAAGAATAAACTATTGATTTTAGCTGGTTTATTTGGTTCTAAATTATTAGTAGTTGGTAAGTATACTATTCTGCCTACTATTCTATTTATATACAAAAATTTATTAAGAATTAAATTAAGGTTTAAATATTTAAACCTATCTAGATTTAATTACCTTAGGTTTATAAAAAAATATGTTCCTAGTGCCATTATAATTATAATCATCATAACTTCTACTACTCATAATATTTTTGCTAAAGACTATACTGCTGATGAATATGCTAAAAAAAGTTTACTATCTAATTTAATAACTTTAAGTGGAGAAGAAGTGGGTAGTGAATTAATAGAAGAAATTAGACCAGCTGTACTAGAAGCAAATATCAGTAGTTACTTAGAAGATCAAGGTAATTTACAAGAAATTGTTGTAGCTACTCCTTTTGAGGAAACAGATATAATCAACGAAGCAGATATTTTACCAGATGCCTCTAGCCTAGTATTAAACAGACCAGAAGATAGTGACTTATCTACTGTTACAGCTAGCGGTGAAAGAACAGAAGCTATTACTTATGTTGTTCAGCCTGGAGATGTATTAGGCAAAATTGCTGAAAAATTTAATGTGACAGTAAATACTATACTCTGGGAAAATAGTCTTAACTGGAGTAGTACAATTAAACCAGGTCAGAAACTAACTATTCTACCTAACTCTGGTGTTAATCATGAAGTAGCTAAGGGTGATACTGTCTCAGCTATTGCTAAAAAATATCAAACTGAAGCTGATAAGATTATTGATGGTAATAAATTAGCAGATGCTTCTGATATACAAATAGGTGATTTACTATTTATCCCTGATGGTGTAAAAACTACTAAGGTTGTTTCTTCCTACAGACCTCAGCCTACTTATGCACCAACTACACCAGCTCCTGATAGTGGTGCTAAACTACTCTGGCCAGTATTAAGTCATCGTATTACTCAATACTATCACTGGGGTCATCATGGTTTAGATATTGGTGATAAAACTGGTAATCCTATTTATACTGCTGAAGCTGGTCGTGTGGAAAGAGTTGGTTGGACCAGAGGTTATGGCTACAATATTATTATAAACCACGGTAATGGCTTAAAGACTCTTTATGCTCATGCTAGTAAGTTATTAGTAGCTAAAGGAGAGTCAGTTTCTCGAGGACAAACAATTGCTTTAGTTGGTTCTACTGGCTGGTCAACTGGTCCTCATGTTCATATGGAAGTAATAGTCACTGGTATACAACCCAAACATCTAGACTACATTACATAAATATAACTCGGCCTAGGCCGGGTTTTTAAATAAATTAAAACACATTAAATAATTTACCAACAAACATAGCATACAATAAGATAAACATCCAGGTCTCCGACCGAGTTAATTTCTTGTCAATAAATGCTAACCACATCAGGAAGAAAGCGCCGACTAAGAAAATCATCAAAACTAAAAATAGCTCTTTACTAATAGTTAAAGGAGTGAATAATCCAACTACACCAAAGATAACAAAGAGATCAAAAATATTAGAACCAATAATATCACCAATAGCTAAATCAAAATTACCTCTTCTGCTAGCATGAATAGCTACCAAAATTTCAGGTAAAGAAGTACCAATAGCTACAGCAGTAGCAGCTATAACTGAAGTACCCATACCAAGAATATTAGCAATATTAATAACAGCTTCAACTACAAAGTGGGAAGAAATAGCTACCGCTATTAAAGCTAATACAGCTAAAATTATTAACTTGGTAATTCTTTTAGGATGCTTACCCTGACTTTCCCCATTAATATAATCTGTTTCACTAGCAATTTCTTTCTTTAATTTTTTTTCGTATCTACCCTTAGTATCTTCTTTAATAGTTTTTTGAATATGATAGGTGTAAATAACATAAACAATATAACCTACTAAAAAAATAGCGGCTTCAATCACACTGAACTTACCATCCATTAAAGCAACACCTACTAAAAAAATAGCAGCTAAAAAGAAAGGTAAATCATTAGAAACAATATTCCAATTAAACCTAGCTTTCTTATTTGTGATTATAACCGCCAGTGATAGACCTAAGAGAATATTAACAATAACAGTACCTAAAATATTAGCACTTAAAAATTCAGATTCTCCTCTAGTAACACCAGCTACGGAGGTAGCTAATTCAGGTAAAGAAGTGCCAACAGCTACAATTAAAACTCCAACTATAAAATTAGGTAAACGAAATACTTTACCTAGTTTTTCTGCAAAGTCTGTGAAATAATCTGCTGATTTGACCAGTATCCATAGGCTGGCTACAAAAACAACAATCCAAATACTAAACATATTATTATTTTAGCACAAAAATAAAGCCTACACCACTATGATGCAGGCTTTAAAGGTTTTAATAAAAATTAATCAGCAGTTTGTTCTAGTTTAGTCTGTTTCATAACCTCTTTTTCAAACAGAATAGCACCTAAGATGGTAACTAGAATTACTCCTAAAAGAGCGGCAGAAGCCATTGTTTCATTCAAGGCATGATTAGCTAAAGCTACAGCCACAAACACTACGCCTACCTCACCACGAATAGACATAGCTAGACCAACTAATTTACCGTCTTTAGGCTTTTTAGGAAAGAAGTATTTAACTACATATTTACCAACAAAAGCTACGACAGTAAACAATAATGCCCAACCCCATACCTTAAGGTCTACCAAAGCTGCTCGAGGCAGCATAGTACCAATACTTACCAAGAAGCCTCCTACAAATATATGCATATAACCTTCTATCTTAGACCAAGCATCATGTTTAACATGATTATCTACCTTAGACAATACTACACCAATGCCAAAAGCACCTAGCACTGGCTCTAAACCAGCAACAGCTACTAAAGAAGCACCTACCATCAAGGCACCAAAAAAGAAACGAGTCATAATTCCAGTACTATTATTAGCATAGTTATTATTAAGGTATTTAGAAATCTTCTCAGCAATACCCATGCTCCAAAGAACATAAGTAGCTACCAAGAATACTATTACTCCTATAGCTAGAGCAACAAAAGGATTTAAACTAGCAGCTTC
>DAOVVF010000063.1 GCA_030632225.1 Candidatus Parcubacteria bacterium | reverse complement strand
TTTTCAAGTTTTTTAAGAGCTTGATATCCAATATCATTACCAGGCGGAGTTATACGGCGAATTTGTATCCAATCAGTGATAGTTAGACTATCTTTAATAGCTTGAGGTATTTCTGGCCATTTGAGAATTACGGCTAGATGTTTACCGATTTCTTCTTCTAGTTTTTTAAAATTCATAATACACCTCTATTTGTATTCAATTGTAGATCAATTTAGAAGAACGGATATCTATTTAGCTTTACGCCTTTTTGTATATTTTGTCAAGAAAAAACCACCCTATTGATATAGGGTGGTTTTTAATTTACTTTGCTTCGTTTCTCTTGGCGAGGAATGTGTATTCCCAAGGACTTTCTTTTACCGCAAAGTTTAGTGTTCTAGCTGCTTGGCAAAGTCTTTTAAAAAGCTTATCATTTGTTATATACTCTGTTAGTTTAACCAGCTTTTTATTTTCGTCTGTAAAACCCCTTGCTTCCATAATAGAGTTGGCTACATGAGTAAGATGTTCATCTATTGTACCTTGATCTAAGAATTCTATAGCAGCTTCTCTTATAGCCTGTTTTTCTTCTTCCTGTTGTTTGCATTTACTACAGGGAGAAAGTAATTTCCGTATTTCTTCTATTTCCTGATCCTTTTTCCGAATGTCTGCTTTTTTCACAGCAGAGTAAATTAGAAGTCCAGCGATTATAGCCGCTAGGATTATAGATAGGGTATCCATGAGCGCCTCCTTAGTTTTCAGTCAAATAAGCTTCAACTGATTCCTTAACCTCAAAGCCTATTACTTGAGCTGCTCGACGAGCATTTTCAAAAAGATTTCGGTAAGTTTCAGGGCTACAGCCCAACCTTTCTTTTTCTTCAACGCTTAATTTATCCTGCTTAGCTAGTTGAAATCGTTGAGCTAGCCTTATTAATTCTTGGTCCACTCCTTTTTGAGTTAAAAGAAGTTTACAGTCTTGAATAAAGTGTTTGAGTCTTTCATCAGCTTTTTCACAGGCTTCACGGGCCAGTTTGTTTTTTTTGCGCTCATCCCTATAAAGAGATGCAAAGGTGATAAAAAGAAACAAAAAGACTATAAGTCCGATACTGCTAACATTCATGATTATCCTCCTTGTTAAAGAACTGCTTAATATATGCTATTTGTAGTTATTTGTCAATATATAAAAAGCTCCCTATTTATAGGGAGCTTTTAGGTTAGACGATTTGCATAGCAAAGCCACGTTCGACCATGCCGCGCATCATAGTAACTCCAGCTTCATTAGCTGTAGGAACAATCACTGTGGTATCCCTGAACTGAGAGGGATAATCATGGTTGTTCAAAAAGGTTAACCTTAGGCCAGTATTAATGATCAGCCCTCGGTAGATACTGTTAGCTATATTAGGAGTCAATTGCATGCCGGCTCGATATGAATGATATTCACGATCACAAAAGAGTTTGTAAGCTTGCAGTTCTCCACCAGAGAAAAAAGCTACCGCTATATTAGGCAAAGCTTCTTGAATCTTCTCACCGTTGTGGGCAATAATCGAAATATCGCTAAGAGGTTTACCTCTACTATCAGCCATTAAGTAAGCAAAACGAAGAGGGCCAATAGGTGAGCTAGATTCATCAACTACAGGAAAGAAGCGAAGGTGTGTACCTAAACGGTTATTCTGATATTTTTCTCCTTTGGTGTAGCAGAGCATAGTCAGGCCTTCTTGATCAGCAAAGCGAACGCGAGTTTTCATTTTTTCTACATCAGTCACTTTATTGATGTGTCCAACAAAGACACCACGTTCATAAGCTACATAAATCTCGCCAGTGATCAGATTGAGAATAATGCTAAAGACAATACGGTTATCTTTAAGTAGGGTTACCGAAGAGTTGGAAGAGGTTAGTCTAGCACTATCACCCATAGCTTGTTTAGCCTTGGCAAAGACCTCTTTCATGTTTTTAGAATCTTTGCCAAAATCCTCAATTAATTTTCTGGCTGGAGCTGTGCCATCAACCGGATCACTGATTAAGATAGGGGTGTTGTGCTCAATACGCAGTTCTCTGGGAATGCGACCTCTTTCTTCGGTGATAATAACACCGGAAATATCATAGATTCGTTGAAAAAGCGAATAATGGCCGCCACCGTAAGCAACTACTTCTCCGCCAATAGAAATAATATCTTCAGCCACGATATCAAGTCCAATAGTATCCTTGCCATCTTTGCGAGAATATTTCTCACGAACTTCAGCTGGTAAGTCGCTGATATGAACGCCAGCTTTATTGATAGCTAGATTACCCAGCATCTTGTAGACACGCTTCATAACAATTAAAGAAGCGTTAAGCATCTGGATATCTTTGGTTAGTACCTCCATGATTAAACCTCCAGTTTATGAGTTGTCTATGTTAAAGTGCTAACATAGACTTTTTATCTCAAAACAGGTCTTTTGTCAACTCTTTTGACTTTTATAGCTAGAAGTGCAAGAATGAAGATAATTATTAATAGTAGAACTATGAAGTTTGATAACCAAAGAGGAGAAAAAACAGAATTTACTTTTGTTGATTCTATTAAAGCTGGTTTTAAAACTAAAGGTCAAGCTGAACAAGAACATAAAGAAAATAGTGGAGTAATTTTACCTGGTAGAATAGGTCAAGAAGGTTTTAAGGTTAAGTTGGAAAAGGGTGGAGAAATAGTATTTGAGAATGGAGCCGAAGCGCTTGATTGGGTACATAGTAATGGAGGAGTTTTTCGTAGAGAAGATGGCAAATTAGCCTATGGCAGAGAGTGGTCAGACATTGAAGCTGAATTACCAGAAAAGTAAACAACATTATTAAACAAAAAACCTCTAAGTATTGATAGAGGTTTTTTGGTATATTAAATTAACTTTGAGTTGTAAACCTCAGCACTCCATTAGCAGACGATCTAACATCACTACCAGCATTAGGTACTAATTGTACAGTAATTTGTCCACCTGATTTGCTAACAGTTTTTTTGTAATTAGTATTTACTGGAACATTGAAAATATAGTGATCAACTGTTTTATTCAAATCATCGTAACTATAGCTTAAAGTACCTTTAGTTTCGTTAACTGAACCATCTGTTTCTATGGTATCAGCTTTAGTAGAGAACATAGTAATAATATTTTTGCTAGGATTTTGAATATGAGCTCCGACAATTGAATCAGATAAAGTATTTACTAGCTTGTACGGTACAGTAGAGTTAGTATTAGGTCCTGAGACATCAAAGATATTTAAAAAGTGAGTAGTAGCTTTACCACTAGTTAATTCATCAGCTTGTCTGATCCTAAAAGTACCAGTATAGCAGGAAGGGCAAGTATTAGATCTATATTCATCTTCTTCAATGTTGTTATTAACAGAGCTTGGTAACAAACTAGTTACAAAGACAGTTGACTTACCACTTACACCTGTCTTAAATTGAATTGGATCACCTTGAGCATTGTTTAAACCAGTACTTTGTGGTTGATTCCTAAAGTGAAAATAGTTTTCAATACTAGGGTTGTAGCCATCAACTGGTGTAACTCTGTCATAAACAATAACATAGCCAGGTAGTATATGAATAATATCTCTTAAGAAAGTTTTTAAAGCCTTATGCTTATTCTTACCATCATAGACACCAGGAGTATTTACTCCCCAATTATCATAGTAGCGAGGAGCGGCTTCGCCTCTGGAGTAGGTAAAAATACCATCTTCAGCTTCAAAAGCTAAAGTTCTAGCCTCTTGAGAGTCTCTAATAGATATGTCCTGGCTTCTACCGCCAACGATTATAGTATTATGGGATTGCGAATTTGATTTAGTTCCTTTATGGAAAGGCTGGATATCTGTTACTAGCCAGCCATCAGGATTATCACCAGCTGAACTGCCTTTAAAGATTTGGAAAGCATTAACATCTTCATGCATATGTCCGGCAGCATTACGGGTAGCCATAAAAGAGACAGAAGTAGCATCATTATTCCAGGAAGATCTACTATTCCACCAGCCATAACCAGAAGCATAATAATAGTGAGGTAAGTCAGAAAAAGATTTAGCTGGTAAATTAGGATTATCTAGCAGAAAACCTAAAGCATAATATTGTTTAGCATTATTAAAACTAGGATGAATAGTATTTAGCCAGTATTGAGCATACTGACCTTCTTCAGTACCCTGCAAACCATTAGCTAAAGCTGTTTTTAAATTTCGATCATAGGCAAAGGTAGCAAAACGGTAGGCTCTACAAGCATCAACACCGCTGTAT
>DAOVVF010000093.1 GCA_030632225.1 Candidatus Parcubacteria bacterium | reverse complement strand
TTACGTCCAAAAAGATCATCAGCCACTAAAGAGCCTAAGACTACTACTTTAGCTATTTGATCAGATTCTTCTGGTGAAATAAATCTACCTTGCACTACTTCAGCTCCAGCTTCTACATTTAAATACCCGCTAGTTACTCCTAGAAAACTGGTATCATCTACTTTATTCTGCCAACTAGCAGTAGCCACTCCTCTAACATAAGAACAAACTGCTGAAACCTCATCAACATTCTGTTCAATAGCTAAAGCATCCCTATGGGTTAAAGTAGTAATATTAATACCCATTAAAGCGGCCGGTGGTTCATCTCCATCACTACCGCCTGGCAAAATAGCTAAAAGATCACTGCCAATACCTTCTATTTGACTAACCACTAAACTATGCGCTCCTGAACCAATAGACATGATAACAATAACAGCAGAGATACCAATTATAATGCCTAAGCTAGTTAAAAAAGAGCGCATTTTGTTACGCTTCAAAACCTTTAAGGTTAACAGTAGGTTTTTAATATCTAACTGCATATTATTTTAACTTACCATCAAAATTAACAGCTGTTCTTTCTATATTCTTACTGTCATCAATAATCTTACCGTCCATCATTTTAACTATGCGTTTAGCATATTTAGCCGTAGTTGATTCATGAGTAACCAAAACTACAGTTTTACCTTCTTCATTTAATTTCTCTAAAATAGACATAATCTGAACACCCGATTTAGAATCAAGATTACCAGTTGGTTCATCAGCAAATATAATATCTGGCTTGTTAACTAAAGCTCTAGCTATAGCTACTCTTTGTTTTTCACCACCAGATAATTGATTAGATAAATATTTACTTCTATGTTCTAAACCAACGCTAGCTATAGCTCTATCAACTGCTTTTAGATAAACTTCATCTCTGTTATATAGCAAAGGTAAACGAACGTTATCCCAAACACTAGTTTTAGGTAATAGATTAAAAGACTGAAAAACAAAACCAACTCTTTTATTACGATACAAAGCTAAGGTATCATCATCCAAGTCAGAAACATCTTCTCCATTAAATAAAAATTTACCTTTAGTTAAAGTATCTAGAAAACCTAAAATATGCATCAGAGTAGATTTACCTGAACCAGAAGGACCCATAATGGCCATAAATTCACCTTTGTCAATTTTTAAGTTAACGCCAAAAAGAACTTTAGTCACAACTTCATCATTGACAAATTCCTTATATAGATCTTTTACTTCAATCATTATTTATTCTCTTTTATAAAAGTAATTACTTCTTCGTTTTCTTCCAAACCAGAAATTATTTCTATAAAGCCTCCGTCTCCTCTTAAGCCTGTTTGTACTTCTTTTTCTAGAGGTGTCCCATTAACTAATACTTGTACATATTTTTTATTCTCTTTGTAAACTACAGCTCTAGCTGGTATAACTAAAGTATTATCTTTACTATCAGTCATAATAGTTAAATCAGCAGTCATGCCAGATTTAATTCTGTCATCTACTTCAGAAAAACTAACTTTAGTCTGATAATAGATAACTCCATCTATAATTGTAGCAGCTGGATCTATAAATATAACAGCGCCTTTAAATTCTTCATCACCAGTAAAAGCGTCTAAGTTAATTATTACCTCATCCGCAACAGCTATTTTAACTACATCTGATTCTGGAATATCTACTTCTATTTCTTTTTCACTTAAGCCCATAATAGAAACAACAGGATTTGCTAAAGAAGTCTGCTCTCCCTTATCATAACTTACTTTAGTAATAATACCGTCAAAAGGAGCTTTAATTAAAGTTTCACTCAAATCACTAACATATCTACTAACTCTAGCTTGAGCTTGTTTAATTTTAGCCTGAATAGCTCTAATTTCAAAATCTCTAGGTTTAGCTATTTTTAAATCTAATTTAGCCTGTGCTAGATTTAAACTAGTTAATTTAGCTTCAATACTATTATTAGCATTTATAATCTCTGTTTTGTAATATAAATCTCTGGTATTTAAATCTGATGAATCTGATTGTACAGCAGCAATAGCTGTATTAACACTAGTACTTTGGGTAGTAATATCTGTTTTGAAACTAGCAATAATTGCAGCAGTATAGACACTATTTTCTACTGTTGCACTCATTACATCAAAAGTTCTATTAAGAGTAAATAAAGTTTGTTCTAAAACACCTTCTAAAGTATCTGCTGCTAATATAATATCATCATGACTATTAGTTTCTTCTGCATCAGCAATTAAATCATCCATCTCTAAATAATTATTATATGCTGCATAATAACCACTTTGAGCACTAGCTAATAAATCAGCATCTGTAGATTTTAAGTATGAATCTGCTACATCATCTATAATAGCATCTTCCACTACATCTAAAGCATATTGAACCACAGATAACTTATCATTAACTGTATTAAGTGCTTCTGCTTTTAAATTAGCTATTTCTTGGTCTCTGGTTCTTTCTAAATTATCTAAAGTATCTATTGCCGTTTGATAAGCTGTTTTAGCACTAGCTACTTCTTCTTCTACTACTTTAACATCTTCCTGACTAGCTCCAGCTAATAATTCTTCTAATTCAGTTCTAGCTAAATCTAAAGCTGCTTGAGCATCAGTAACTTGAGAACGAACATCACCAGCTAGTAATTGAGCTAGTAATTCGCCCTCTTTTACTTGATCACCAGATTCAACCATTATATCTTCTAAAGTACCTGTAATAGTAAAATTAAGGTCAACATCAGCTGCTGATTTTACTGAACCAGTTACCTCTACTGTTTGTTTTAAGTCCTGTTTACTAGCTTTTTCTGTAATATATGTTACAGCTTCCTGAGAACTAAATTTAACAATAGCAACTATTATTACTACTATTATTACCAAAACTATCCAAAACCATTTTTTCTTTAAAAATTTCATATTTTATATATTATCTCCTATTTATATTATAACTCTTTTTAGGAAACAAAAAAAGCCCCTAAAATTAAGGGCTTTTAAATATATATTTATCTAATAACTCTAATTGTTTCACTGTCGCAAGTTTCACAAGCTCCAACTATTACCAAACCTGTAGTGTCAGTATAGAAATAATATTCAGCAGCCCCACTTTCAGCGCCTAGTGGATCATC
>DAOVVF010000149.1 GCA_030632225.1 Candidatus Parcubacteria bacterium | reverse complement strand
TTATAAAAGTACAAAATATTTTATCGGCGATGAAGCTAGACAATTTGTAAAAGAGGAAGTTAGCAGTAAAGAAGATTTGTCAGATATAACAGAAATCTTCGGTACAGTAGCATCGCCAGGCAAGGCTACAGCCCAGGTTAAACTTATCCAGTCTTTTGCTGATATTAATAAAATAGATAAAGGCGAAATATTAGTAGCTTCTATGACCAGCCCTCGTTTAATGGGGGCTATTACTAAAGCCAGCGCTATTATTACTGATGAGGGTGGTTTAACTTGTCATGCAGCCATTATTTCTAGAGAAATAAAGATACCTTGCATTGTGGGTACTAAAATTGCTACTAAAGTTTTAAAGGATGGTGACACAGTAGAGGTGGATGCGAAGCGAGGTATTGTCAAGAAAATTAATTCTTAAGCTTAGCAAATAGAAGGGTAATAATGATATAATTAAAAAATTAAATTAATGTTATGGAATAAATGCAAAAAAATAATTGGGAAAAATTTAGTAAAGGTAATACAGAGTACTAGGATTTAGCTAAAGAGATATTTTAATAGCTATTATTTAAAGGGCCTTTAGCAGGGCTCTTTTTTATTTGTTTTTTACCTTTATTTCTGTTATAATTTAGTCAAATAATTAGTAATTTAAAGGATGCTATCTATGAAAAAAATAGCTATATTTAGTGTTATATTCATATTACTAGCTAACCAATCCTTAGCTTTTAGTCAGGATTATACACCTAATGATACTAATAAGGTCTATCAAACGTATTTTGATCTACTTAACATTGAGCCAAGCTGGTCTAATGAATTACAGGTTAATAAAGAGGTAGTGGTAGCTGTATTAGATTCAGGAGTAGACCTAGATCATCCTGATTTAGTTAATAATATCTGGGTTAATAGTGGAGAAATAGCTGGAGATGGTATTGATAATGATTTTAATAGTTTTATAGATGATGTTAATGGCTGGGATTTTGTTTACAGTGATAGTAATCCAGAACCTGATTTAACAGGTAATTTTGATGCTACTGCAGTACATCATGGTACTGTTATATCTGGTATTATTGCTGCTGAGAGTAATAATAGTCAAGGAATTACTGGTATTGCTCCTAAGGCTAAGATAATGCCTTTAAAGATATTAGATAATAAAGGTAGTGGTAATATTTTAGTATTATCACAAGCTATTGATTATGCTGTTGAAAATGGAGCAGATATTATTAATCTTAGTTTAGTTGGTGATCAATATAATGATACTTTACAAAATTCAGTTATAAATGCATATAACAAAGGAGTTTTAATTATAGCTGCTTCTGGTAATGAAAGTTCTCAAGGTATTAGTTTAGATATAGATCCTCGTTATCCAGTCTGTGATATAGATGAAGTTAATAGAGTAATAGGGGTAGCAGCAGTTAATCAACAATCAAAGATGGCTACTTATTCTAATTTTGGTGAACAATGTATAGATATATCAGCTCCAGGTAGTAAATTCTATTCTACCCTTTATCAAAATCCTCAGCATGTAGATTTTCTTAGATTCTATGGTAATGGCTGGTCAGGTACTTCAGTAGCTGCACCAACAGTAGCTGGAACAGCGGCTTTGCTTAAAATGCATTATCCTACTTTAAGGCCATATGACTTGCAAACTATTTTAATGACTAGTTCTAAGAATCTACAAGCTAGTAATCCTTTGCATCATGTTGATTTAGGCAGTGGTTTGTTAGATGTTGGAGCAGCTTTAAATCTAGCAGCTAGTTATGATCAGGGTTCTAAGATTATTTTAGCTCCAGAACCTGGCTTATCACCAGAAATATTAATTATGGATAATGAAGGTAATTTAGAAAGTTTTTTCTT
>DAOVVF010000023.1 GCA_030632225.1 Candidatus Parcubacteria bacterium | reverse complement strand
TTTATTCAACTCCTCAAAATCTACGTATGTTGAACCTGATAAAAATAAAGCTTTTTCTGTGGGACTACTGATAATCTTCCAACTATCCCTCGGCTCCTCGGGGTTTTGTACAACAGAATTATTACAGAGCAAAGATGTTTCTATAATGATTTTTAATTCTTTGTCTATTTGCGTATCTTTAATAAAATTATGAGAACCCACATTTAACTGATGCTTATTGGTTACTATTTGCGTCACTCTCATTTCTCCCTCAGTCAAGGTGCCTGTCTTGTCAGTACAAATAACTGTAGTTGAGCCAAGCGTTTCAGCTGAAATTAATTTTCGTACCAAACCATTATTCTTTAAAATACGTTGCATGCCCACTGTTAAAATCATAGTCATGCTTATAACTAGACCTTCCGGAATGGCAGCTACAGCTATTGCTACAGCTATTGTAAACATCTCTGACCATTCATGTCCCCTTGTTAACCCCAGAATAAAAATTAACAAAGCAACGAACAAAACCACCTTTGTTATATCTTTAGCAAAAGAATCTAGCTTTATTTGCAAGGGCGTTTTCTCATCCTCTGTCTCTTTAAGCATCACTGTAATCTTACCCATCTCTGTACTAAAACCAGTACTAGTTACTACAGCCTGTGCTCTACCCTCCACTACTAGAGTACCCATAAAAACCATATTGGTTCTTTCAGCTAAAACTTTACCTACATTCAAGGGCTTTAAATCTTTTTTAACAGGCATTGATTCTCCCGTTAAAGAAGCTTCATTAATCTGCAAATCATTCATATTTAAAAGTCTGGCATCAGCTGGCACTCTATAACCTGCTTCCAAAACAATAATATCACCAGGTACTAAATATTTTGACTCTATCTTCTTTTCGTGACCATCTCTTATAACAATAGTTTCCTGCTTTACAATTTTATTTAATTTTTCCAAAGACTTATTAGCCTTAAACTCTTGAATAAAGCCTACTACTACATTTAAAAATACTGCCGCAAAGATGACATAGAAGTCTATATGTTCACCAAAAAAAATACTAATCACACCAGCAATTACTAAAACATAAACTAAAGCACTTTTAAATTGTGCTAAAAATAATAATCCGGCAGAGAATTTTTTAGCTTTAGCCAAGATATTTAAGCCTGACTTAGCTAACCTTTTCTCGGCTTCCTGAGAATTTAAACCGTTTTTATAACTATTTAATTTTTTAAGAGCTTGGCTAACACTCAAAATATGCCAAGCAGTTTCTGTCTTTGACATAAGTACATTATACCATAAAAAACTTGAAAGTATCTATTATTTAAAGTAATATTAAGACATGAAAGTTATTGACCAGCTAAAAGAAAATATAAGGGAGAATATACAATCTGTCTTTAAAGTAGATTTAACAGATTTAGAGTTAACTCTGCCTCCTGAAGAAAGATTAGGTGACTATGCTCTACCTTGTTTTGATTTAGCTAAACAGTTAAAAAACAAGCCTAATGAAATAGCTAAACAATTAGTTGAACACTTTAAAACAGATGGCTTAATAGACAGAGTTGCTAACTTTGGTCCTTATTTAAATATATTTGTTAACCATACATTCCTTAAACAAAGTTTAGAAGGCATTGATAAAAACTTTGGTACATCTGCTATAGGTAAGAAAGAAAAAATATTAATAGAATTTTCTGGACCTAATACTAATAAACCACAGCATATTGGTCATTTAAGAAATAATTGTTTAGGACAAGCTTTAGTTAATATTCTAAAAAAATGCAATTACAAAGTAACCCCGGTTAATATTATAAACGACAGAGGTATTCATATAGTTAAATCAATGCTAGCTTGGCAGGAGTTTGCTAATAATGCTACACCACAAACCGCTAAAGTAAAAGGAGACCATTTTGTTGGTAAATACTATGTTAGGTTTGGCCAAGAACTAGCTAAAGAAAAACAAGAATATCTAGACAAGCATAAAATAGATTTAGATAAATTAAATAATCTGGCTAGAAAAAAAGCAGAAGATGAATTCCTTAATGATTCTAAATTAATGCAAAGAGCTAGAGTTATACTAAAAGCTTGGGAAGATGGTGACAAGGAAGTCAGGAAACTATGGCAAACCATGAATAGCTGGGTCTATGATGGCTACAAAGATACATATAATAGATTAGGCATTAAGTTTGACAAAGAATATTACGAAAGTGAAACCTACTTACTAGGTAAAGATTTAATAGTGCAAGGATTAAAAAATAATGTTTTTTTTCAAAAAAAAGATGGTTCTATTTGGGTTGATTTAAAGCCAGAAGGTTTAGATGAAAAAATACTACTAAGAAGTGATGGTACTTCTGTTTATGTTACTCAAGACTTAGGTACTGCTAAACAAAGATATGATCAGTACAAGTTTGATAAAGGTATTTATGTAGTTGGTTCTGAACAGGACTATCACTTTAAGGTACTATTCTCTATACTAAAGAAATTAAACTTTGACTGGGCTAAGAAGCTAGTTCATCTATCTTATGGTTTATTTTCTTTACCTGATGGCAGGATAAAATCAAGGGAAGGTAAAACTGCTGATGCTGATGATTTAATGGATGCCATGCATAACAAAGCTAGGCAAATAATGTCTAAAGCTAAGAAACAAGTAAAGACTAATGACAAACAAGAAGAAGCCATTGCTGAAATAGTAGGTCTAGGCGCTTTAAAATTCTTTGTCCTAGGTACTAATCCACAAAAGAATATTACTTTTAATCCAGAAGAGTCTGTTTCTTTTGATGGCTATACTGGTACTTTTATCCAATATACTCATGCTAGAATAAATACTATGCTAAAGAAAGCTAAACTAAAGAAAACGAATTTTGATATAGAATTCAATGAAGAAGAAAAGAAGTTGGTTAAATTGCTAATTAAATATCCTCAAGCTATTGAAGATTCTGCTTTAGAATACAATCCAGCTATACTAACTCAGTATCTATTTAATTTATCTAGGACTTTTAATAATTTCTATCAACTTCATCCTGTTCTAAAGGCAGAAAATGAAAATTTAAAACAATTACGTTTACATTTATCTAAACATACTCAAACAATACTAAAAGATGGTTTAAATCTCTTAGGTATTGAAGCACCTGAACTAATGTAAATATTGACAAAAAGATTAAATTATAATATACTAATCCCCGTATTTTATACATGCGCCTATAGCTCAGCCTGGTAGAGCAGCTGCCTTTTAAGCAGACGGTCGGGGGTTCGAATCCCTCTGGGCGTACCAGATAACTAACCTTTAGTGAGGTTATTTTTTATTTACTTGACTTTTTAGATAATAAGCTATTAAACTTACATACGTTAACTAAGTTCTTTTCAAACTAACTGGAGGTTAATTAATGGATATAATGATTTCAATAAGTGCAATATTCATGGTAATTACTTTTGTTCTATTACCGATGACCCTGATTATGCCTAACACCAGAAAAAACTTATCTGCTCATCTTGTAGCATTTTTTTCTTGTAATATAACTTTTGTTATCAGCGTATGTACTATAGTACTCTTTAAATTTTACAACCCCTACTTTATAGCAGCTGTTATTACTGTCCTTGTTTTAGATATTGCTGATGCTTTCTACGTTTTGATTAAATGTTTACCTAAAAAACAAAGCTCTTGATACAAATCAGGGGCTTTTTCTTTGGGTATAAACTGTATATAATTAATCCTTGAAAAATAGCATAAAATAAGCTAAGCTAATTCTACAGATAAAACCATGCCCAACCCTAAAATACCACAACAAAACTTAGAAGCTGAAGCTTCACTACTAGGAGCTCTTCTTTTAGATAAAGAGAATATAGTTAAAACAGGTGATACTATTAGATCTACTGATTTCTACAAAGAATCTCATGGTTTAATCTATCAAGCTATTCTAGACCTCTTTGAATCTCATGAACCAATAGATATACTATCAGTTAGTAATAGATTAACTGAGAAAAAACAATTAAGCATATGTGGTGGTAAAGCCTATCTAGCTGAATTA
The DNA here is from genome assembly GCA_030632225.1 of Candidatus Parcubacteria bacterium. Classification (GTDB taxonomy): domain Bacteria; phylum Patescibacteriota; class Patescibacteriia; order UBA1558; family GWA2-36-10; genus DAOVVF01. The sequence goes on along the minus strand of DAOVVF010000023.1, from coordinate 3,165 downwards.
ACTGCTTCAGTACCTAACTCTTCTCATGTAGTTTCCTATGCTGATATTATAAAAAAGAAATCTACTTTAAGGAAGTTAGAAAAAGCAGCAGCTGAAATATCTGAATTTAGTTTTTCTGAAGATCAGAATGTTGATAAGCTACTAGATAAAGCTGAACAAAAACTATTCTCTATTTCTCAAGAGTCCTTGAAAAAAAACTTTATCCCAATCAAAAGTATATTAACAGATACTTTTAACCGTATTGATGAATTGCATAAATCAGGTGGACAAGGTACCAGAGGTATACCAACAGGCTATGATGATTTAGATAGAAAATTATCTGGTTTTCAAAAATCTGATTTAATTGTGCTAGCAGCCAGACCTTCTTTAGGTAAAACTACTTTAGCTTTAGATTTAGTCCGTAGTATAGCTATAACCGCTAAAGTGCCAGTTGGTATGTTTTCTTTAGAAATGTCTAAAGAACAGTTAGTTGATAAACTGTTAGCTGCTGAAGCTAATGTTGATCTTTGGAAAATGAGAACTGGTAAGTTATCTGACAAAGAAGAAGATGATGATTTTCCTCGGATAGGTAAAGCCATGGGTATACTATCAGAAGCTCCTATCTTCATAGACGACTCTCCTAATGTTAATGTCATGGAAATTAGAACAAAGGCTCGTCGTCTAAAGATGGAACATAACTTGGGCTTCTTAGTAGTTGACTATATTCAACTAATGGAAGGTATGGGTAAAACAGAAGGTAGGGTTCAGGAAATATCAGAAATATCCAGATCATTAAAACAAGTAGCTAAAGAATTAGATATACCTGTCCTAGCTATTTCTCAATTATCTAGAGCTGTAGAAAGCAGATCTCCTTCTATACCTAAACTAGCTGATTTAAGGGAATCAGGCTCCATTGAACAAGATGCTGATATTGTTATGTTTATCTACCGTAAAGCTAAAGATAAAAGTTTTTCTGATATATCTGAAGATGAAAAGCATATTGCTGAAATACATATTGATAAGCATAGAAATGGGCCCACTGGTATTACTAGACTATTCTTTGATGAAAACAAGGTTAGCTTCAGAAACTTAGATAGTAGCTATCAAATAGAAGAACCTAAACCAAGAATAACTGATTTACCTCAACCTATTTCAGGGCCTGAGGAGAATATAAAAGATGAAGATTTACCTACCTTAGATGAAGGTTGGCAAAGTGAAACTAATTAATAATTAAATAAAATAAAAAATGTTTAACAAATTAAAACAATTTAACGATTTAAGAAAACAAGCTAACACCCTTAAAAATGCTTTAGCTGAAGAAATAGTTGAAATAGATAATAGTGCTGTTAAGATTGTTATGGATGGCAATCAGGATATTAAAACTTTAGATATCAAGAAAGAATATCTAAATCCTGATAAAAAGAAAGATTTAGAAAAAAAGATAACTGATGCTATAGCTGATTGTATTAAGAAAGTACAGAGAAAGATGGCTTCTAAGATGCAGGACATGGGTGATATTAACTTACCTGGATTAAAATAATGAACCATTTACCAGACTTCATACAAAAGTTAATAAATGAATTTGATAAGCTACCTGGTATAGGACCTAAAGTCGCTACCAGATTAACTTTTAATCTACTACATAGAAAAGATGATTTAAAAAGTTTTGCTGATTCTTTAAATGAAGCATACACTCAAGTAAATTTCTGTACGCAATGCTTTAATCTTACTGATGAAAAATTATGTAGTATTTGTGCTAATCCTCATAGAGACAAGACAATTATCTGTGTGGTAGCCCATAATCAAGATGTAGACTCTGTAGAAAAGACTGGAGAATTTAATGGTACTTACCATTTACTAAATGGATTACTAAGTCCTTTAGAAGGTATTACTCCTGATAATCTAAAGATAAAAGAATTAACTCAAAGAATAGAATCTGATGGAGTTAAAGAAATAATTCTAGCCTTAGATCAAAGTATGGAAGGAGAAGCTACTGCTATTTATTTATCTAAGCTATTAAAAAAATACCCAATAGCTATTAGTCAATTAGCTAGGGGTATTCCGATGGGTGCTAATATTGAGTATACAGATGAAGTTACTTTATCTTCCGCACTGAAGAATAGGAAGAAATTATAAAAGCCTTACATAAGGCTTTTATATTTTAAGTATAAAATCAAATAGAATCCAAAGAACAAAAAATCCGATTAATAACATTATTAGACCAACTAATATAACTGATATAAAATAACGGGAATGTGCTTTAACTCGCCTGATTCTCAACTGATGAAATTTATCTGGCTTCCTGTTTATAAAATAATAAATTATTAAATAAATATCTGTAATAATCCCCTCAGCAAGAGACCCCATATGCACATACCAACGACCTTGTTTAATATCTTTACCACGCCACCCAAAATAATGCCAATATGTTAACTCTCCTTTTGGTGGACCAACAAATATTTTTCTAAACAACTTTTTAAACATATATCTATTATACCAAAAAATCATTCCCAAAGGAATGATTTCTATTATACTACAATCTTTTCAATCTTTACTTCAGCTAAATTCTGACGATGTCCATAATGTTTTCTATACCTAATCTTATTCTTGTATTTTAGAACATCAATCTTCTTATCTTTAAAATTTCTAACTAAACTAGCTTCTACTTTAGCTTTAGTAATATATGGTTTACCTAAAGTAACTTTATCTTTGTCAGATACTAATAGTACTTTATCAAAGACTACCTTATCACCAGTTTTCTTAGCTTTAGCTAGTTTTTCTACCTTTAAAGTATCCCCTTTAGCTACTTGATATTGTTTTCCACCTGTTTTAATTATTGCAAACATAATATTAAGTTAATAACAGGCTAAATATTAACAAATAGTATTAAATATGTCAATATTCTAGCATTATAATACTATTGACAAAAGTAAAAAAGTATGCTATACTGTATATTAGCTATCGTACATAAAATAGGGCTTTATTATAGCCCCTAGGGTGAGAAAACAACCTTAACTAAAGGAGTTTGACCATGAAGTTATTCACCTTCGTAGTCAGCATCTGCCTTATCATGGTTCTCTTCCTCATATATTTGAGGGCTGAAACACCGGACCTCAGATCTTCCAAGATCTACTTTCAGATCACTGAATGTAACAAAATAACACCATACGGTGATAAACTGGTACT
>DAOVVF010000048.1 GCA_030632225.1 Candidatus Parcubacteria bacterium | reverse complement strand
TTTTTTGCTTTTCATTAGCTAACTCTTGTGCAGTAAGAAGAAAAGATTTTCTTGAGGTAGCAATTAAAGGTTCTACTTCCAGTGTATTATCATCTAATTCTTTAATTTCGTCTATAGTTATTGGCTCTACTTCTAGTTCTTTATCTTGAAACTTAGCTTTAACTGTTTTGTTTCGTTCGTTAGCTAACTTTTGCATAGCTTCAAGCATAGCATCTTCATGAGCACCAGCTAAAAACTTTATTTCAATAGTATTATCATCTAAATCTACAGTACTTTCTATTTCACATTGTTTATTAAATTTGTCTTCTGAAGCTTTCTCAAATCCCATAAAATTATTGGTTAATTATTAAATAAGTTTATATCTTGCATTTATTATTTAGAACCTTCTGGTTCTACTACTAGCTCTTCTTCATTAAACTTAGCTTTTACTGTTTTGTTCTTTTCGTTAGCTAATTTTTGCATAGCATTAACTAAAGCTTCTTTATCAGTACCAACTGAAGCTTCTACTTCTAGTGTATTAGCATCTACTTCTATGATCTGATCTATGCCTAGCACTTTTCCTTTACCGTCCCAAGTAAATTTTTCATTTTTCATAAAATTATTGGTTAATTATTTATTTAATTTGCTCTATTGAACCTTTCATATAGAAAGACTGTTCAGGCTTGTCATCATGCTTACCGTCTAATATTTCTTTAAAGCCTTTAACAGTATCTTTCAAAGATACATATTGTCCTTCAGTACCAGTAAAGGTTTCAGCTACAAAGAAAGGTTGTGAAAGAAACTTCTGTATTTTTCTAGCTCTGGCTACAGTTACTTTATCTTCTTCAGATAGCTCATCCATACCAAGGATAGCTATAATATCCTGTAAGTCTTTATATCTTTGCAGTATTTGTTGTACTTGTCTAGCTGTATCGTAATGTTCTTGGCCTACTATTTCTGGGTCTAGAATAACTGAAGTAGAGTCTAAAGGATCAACAGCCGGATAAATGCCTAGTTCTGACAGGCCTCTAGATAGTACTACAGTAGAATCTAAATGTCCAAAAGTAGTAGCTGGAGCTGGATCAGTTAAGTCATCAGCTGGTACATAAACAGCTTGTACAGAAGTAATAGAGCCTTTATCAGTAGAAGTAATTCTTTCTTGTAGTTCTCCCATTTCTGTAGCTAGAGTAGGCTGGTAACCAACAGCTGAAGGCATACGTCCTAACAAAGCAGATACTTCAGAACCAGCTTGAGTAAATCTAAAGATATTGTCTATGAACAATAGTACATCCTTACCTTCTTTATCTCTAAAGTGTTCAGCCATAGTTAAAGCTGTTAAACCAACTCTTTGTCTTGATCCAGGTGGTTCATTCATCTGACCAAATACTAGAGTAGTGTTTTTAAGTACTCCAGACTCTTTCATTTCATAGTACAAGTCATTACCTTCTCTGGTTCTTTCTCCAACACCAGCAAAGACTGAAAAGCCTCCGTGTTCAGCAGCTATATTTCTAATTAGCTCTTGAATAATTACTGTCTTACCAACACCAGCACCACCAAATAGTCCTACTTTACCACCTTTGGTAAAAGGACAGAACAAGTCAATTACTTTAATACCTGTTTCATAGACTTCTGTCTTAGTAGACTGTTCAGTAAACTCAGGAGCTAATCTATGAATAGGGGCTGTTTGTTTGACTTGAAAAGCTTCTTTCCCGTCTATAGTTTCCCCTAAGACATTAAACATACGTCCTAAAGTTTCTGTACCTACTGGAACGGTAATTGTCTGGCCTGTATCTACTACTTCAGCACCACGAGCTAATCCGTCAGTAGATCCCATAGCTACAGCTCTAACCATCTTATCACCTAAGTGCTTTTGTACTTCAAAAACTAAATCCTTTCCTTTAACTTTGACCTTTAATGCCTGGTTAATCTCTGGCAATTGCTTGGCAAAGTAAATATCAACTACTACGCCAATAATTTGTTTAACTAATCCTTTGTTCTCCATATTATTATATTAATATTATTTACTTAAAGCTGCACTACCAGCTGCTATCTCTGCTATTTCAGAGGTAATAGAAGCTTGTCGAGCTTGATTATATGCTAAGGTTAATTCATCTATCATGTCTGCAGCAGCTTCAGAAGCGTTCTTCATAGCAAACATACGAGCTGAATGTTCAGAAGCCTCTGACTCTAGTACAGACTGGTAGATTTGTACTTCTACTAATCTAGGTAGAAATTTATTTAATACTTCTCTTAAATTAGGTTCAAAGATAAACTCTGCTAATTTATCTAAATCTACTGATTCTTCTTGTTCTTTGGCATGATTAATATGTCCTAGTCTTTCATCTATCTCTGGTACAATAGGTAGTAATTGTTTCACATGAGGTACCTGCTTTAATGAAGACATAAAGTCAGTATAGGCTACAAATACCTTGTCATACTTACCTTTAAGGAATTCTTTAACTAGCAAAGAAGTAATTGGTCTAATAGCAACTGAATCACCTGTAATATCCTCTTTATGGAAATCAGCTATTAAACTTAGTCCTTTTCGTCTAGCTTCATCTCTACCTTTAACACCACAGCTAATTACATCAGTAGTTCTAGTTTCAGGATGATGCAGTTTTACAGACTCAACCACTTTATTAACTAAATTAGCATTAAAGCTACCACATAATCCTCTGTTAGTAGATACAATCACTACTAGAACATTATTAACTTCCTTTGGTTCTTGGAAGAAAGGATGAGTAGTTTTATCTATCTTCTTGCCTAAATGAAGAACTGTTTCCCAGACTAAATCAGCATAGCTACGAGTAGCTAAAACTTTAGCAACTGCTTTACGCATTTTAGAAGCAGCTACTAATTCCATAGCCTTGGTAATCTTGCGAGTATTACCTACAGACTTAATTCTTCTTTTAATGTCTCTACTAGCTTGAGCCATATTATTTATCTTCGACTTTCTCTTCTAAGTCTACTAACTCTTTAATTATTTTCTTTAATTTATCTTCGTTAGGTTCTGATAGTTCTCCTGTCTTAGTAACAGTGGCCAATACTTCTTTAGCTTCAACATCTAAACGAGTAAATAGCTTTTCTTCAAAAGCAGCTACATTAGCTATTGGTACTTTGTCTAAGTAACCATTGGCAGCTGCGTAAATGATAGCTACCTGTTTAGCTTGTGCAATAGGTTTAAACTGTCCTTGTTTTAATATTTCAGTAACTCTAGCTCCTCTATCTAATTGCTGTTTAGTAGCTTCATCTAAATCAGAGCCAAATTGAGCAAAAGCTTCTAGTTCTCTAAATTGAGCTAGATCTAGTTTTAACTTACCAGCTACTTTCTTCATAGCTTTTATCTGAGCAGCAGAACCGACACGAGAAACTGATAGTCCAGCATTCAAAGCTGGTCTAATACCTTTGTAGAATAAATCTGTTTCTAAAAAAATCTGACCGTCAGTAATGGAAATGACGTTAGTAGGAATGTAAGCAGATATATCTCCAGCTTGTGTTTCAATAATTGGTAAAGCTGTTAAAGAACCACCACCAAACTTATCACTCATCTTAGCAGCTCTTTCTAGTAATCTAGAATGTAAATAAAAGACATCACCAGGGTAAGCTTCACGTCCAGGAGGTCTTTTCAAGAGTAGAGATATCTGACGGTAAGCTACAGCATGTTTAGAAAGATCATCATAGACTAATAGCACATCCTTACCTTGGTCCATAAAGTATTCTCCCATAGCTACACCACCGTAAGGGGCTAGATATGAAAGGGCAGCTGAATCAGAAGCACCAGCTAGAACTACAGTAGTATATTCCATAGCTCCTGTTTCTTCTAGTTTAGCTACTATTTTAGCTATCTTAGATTCTTTTTGACCTATAGCTACATAAATACAGATAACATCCTTACCTGCCTGATTAATAATTGTATCAATAGCTAAAGCTGTTTTACCTGTTTGTCTATCACCAATAATTAATTCTCTTTGTCCTTTACCGATAGGGATAATAGAATCAATTACTTTAATACCTGTTTGTAGAGGTTCAGAAACTGACTGACGGGTAATAACTCCAGGAGCTATCTTTTCTACAGGATAGTGTTCTTTAGCTTTAATTTCACCCTTACCGTCTATAGCTTGACCTAAAGGATCAACTACACGACCAACCACTGCTTCACCAACTGGCACTTCCAGAATTCTTTCAGTTCTTCTGACTTTGTCTCCCTCTTTTAAATCTCCATACTCACCAAGAATAATAGTACCAACAGCATACTCTTCTAAGTTAAGAGCTACACCATAAATCTTGTTACCACTACCAGTTTCAAATTCAAGCATTTCTGAAGACATGGCATCAGCTAAACCTGCTACTTTAGCAATACCATCACCAACTTCAATCACTTCTCCAATGCTTTCTTCGCTAACTTTTGTTTCCCAGTCAGCTAATTGTTTTTGTAAACTTTTGACTAAATAATCGTAGGACATATATTTACTTACTTAATTGTTTGGCTAAATTATTTAATTGATTTTTTAATGATAGATCTATCACCTTATCATGATATTTAACTACTACTCCTCCTAATATTTCTTGATTAAGCTCTGTTTGTACTAAAGCTTGTTTATCTGTTTTCTGCTTAACCAGCTGTTCAATTACTTTAATCTCATCTTTGTTTAACTCTTCTTTAGTAATTACTTTAGTAGATACTATATTCTTTTCCTCAAAGTAAAGCTGTTCTAATTCTTTGAGTACTTCTTTGATTAAATTCTCTAAACGATGCTGATTAATGTATATTAAAAAATTATCAACTACTTTCTTTACATCTTTAGTCTCTTTAATAGCTAAGTAAACACTTCTAGCTAATACTCTGGCTTGTTCTTTACCTTTCATTATTTAAATTCCTTTAATGCTTTATCAATATATTTCTGATCAATATCTTTGTTTAAACCTTCTGACAGTATTTTCTGCAAAGCTGTAACTACCATTTTAGCTACATCAGCTTTAACTTCTTCAACCATAGCTTCTTTTTCAGCACCAATCTGCTTTTTAGCTTTATTA
>DAOVVF010000088.1 GCA_030632225.1 Candidatus Parcubacteria bacterium | reverse complement strand
GAAGTCTTTGTTGGTATCTTAGTTGGTTTTATACTCACCTTCTTGTTTATAGCTTTCTTACCTTAAATTAAAGAGCTGCCGGTCATTTCTGGTGGTTTTTTTAATCCCATAATTTTTAAGATGGTTGGAGTAATATCAGATAATACTCCTACTGGAGTTATATGACTTAAATCAGAACCAACTACTCCACTTAAAACACTCTTACCAGCAAATTGCTGTCCAATTATAAAGAAAGGAACAGAACTATTACTATGCTCTTTATCAATCTCACCAGTCTGTAAATCATACATTAATTCAGCATTACCATGATCAGATGTTAATAATACTACTCCATCATATGACAAGGTAGTGTCTACTATTTCACCAACTAAGCCATCTAAAATTTCAATACATTCTACAGTAGCTTGTATATTACCTGTATGGCCAACCATATCTGGATTAGCATAATTGATGACTATAAAATCATAAAGTCCTTCCTTTATATACTGAGTTACTTTAGCAGTAATTTCTCTAGCTGACATAGCTGGTTTTTGATCATAGGAAGTAACTTGCGGTGAAGGAATTAAAATTCTATCTTCTCCTTCAAATACTTTTTCCTGTCCTCCATTAAAAAAATAGGTTACATGGGCATATTTTTCTGTCTCAGCAATATGTAATTGTTTTAATCCTGCTTCAGATATAACAGAAGCTAAAGGTTTCTCTACTTTCAAGGGAGGGAAAGCTACATTAACTGGCAAATCTTTTTCATAATCTGTCATAGTAGTCATATCCAGATTCTTAAAATACTCTCTAGGAAATTTTTCAAAACCAGGCAATACTAATGCTTTAGTTAATTGTCTAGCTCTGTCAGATCTAAAATTAAAAAATATAACTGCATCATTATCTTTAATAGTAGCAATTGGCTGTCCTTTCTTGTTAGTTATAACTACTGGAATCATTTCTTCATCATAGACCTTTTTGTCATAAGAAGCTTGAATAACCTGTAAAGGATCTTCATAAGTTTCAGCAGACTGTCCTTTGACTAAAGCGTTAAAAGCTTTAGCTGTTCTGTCCCAGCGATTATCCCTATCCATAGCATAAAAACGTCCCATGATAGTAGCTATTTTACCTAAACCAACACTATTTATCTTATCTTGTAATTTAGTTATAAAATTCAGACCACTATTATAAGGCGTATCACGTCCGTCTAAAAAACAATGAATATATACTTTTTCAAGTTCTTGTTGTTTAGCTAATTCCAGTAAAGCATACAAATGTTCATTATAACTATGAATACCACCGGAAGAAATTAGACCCATTAAATGTAAAGCGCTTTGCTTGTCTTTTACATACTTTATTGCTTTCAAAAAAGCTTCATTCTTAAAAAAGTCTCCATCAGTAATTGATTTAGTAATACGAGGTAAATGCTGATAAAGAATTAAACCAGAGCCCATTGATAAATGGCCTACTTGTGAATTACCCATTTCACCCCAAGCTAAACCAACTGCTTCTCCGCTAGCAGCTAAGGGCATGATAGGATAATTAGTAGCATACTTATCAAAATTAGGAGTCTTTGCTAAAGAAATAGCATTAGCTCTGGAAGGAGGTGCTATACCAAATCCATCTAAGATTATTAATACTACTGGCTTGGGTCTGCTCATTTACTTTTTATTAAACTTGTCGCTGTCATTAATTTAGGTTTCTTTCTGTCTAAAATATCTAGAATGGTTGGGGCAATATTAGCTAAAGCTCCTCTATTCTTTAATTGGTACTTTTCTTTACTAACTACTATAAAAGGGACTGGATTAATAGAATGTTCTGTATCAACTTCATCTGTTTTTAAATTAATCATTTCCTCTATATTACCATGATCAGCTGTCACTAAAATTGTACCATGTTTAGCTAGGACTGCTTTAACTATTTTACCGACTGCTTCATCTACTATTTCTACTGCTTTAACTCCAGCTTTTAAATTACCTGTATGAGCTACCATGTCTGGACTAGCAAGGTTTACAGTTATAAAATCATATTTATGATCACGAACAGTTTTAAGAACATAATTTGTTACTTCTTTAGTACTCATTTCAGGTGTCTCATCATATGAATCAACATCTTTAGAAGGTATATTAATTCTTAACTCTCCAGCAATAGGGTGATCATAACCTCCATTTAAAAAGTAAGAGATATGAGCATACTTTTCTGTTTCAGCAATATATAGTTGTCTTAAACCATGTAAGGCAACTGGCAAAGTATCAGGTATATCAATACCAGGATAAGCTGTAATAATATTATATAAATCTGGTCCAAAATCTGTTAAAGCCACAAATAGTAGGTTCTTAGGCATATGTGCTCTTTTGAAAGTGCCACCATTCTTTTTTTCAAAATCTTTTTGAGCAAATACTTTAGCTAATTGTCTAGCTCTGTCAGAACGTAAATTGTAAAACACTACAGCATCATTAGAAGAAATAGAGCCTACTGAATTACCATTTCTTTTTATAACTGAGGGTTTGATAAATTCATCACTCTCTCCTCTATTATATGCTTGATTAACTGCATTAATAGCACTTTTAACTATTCGCCCTTTACCTAAAACCAAAGCATCATAAGCTTGTTTAGTTCTAGGCCATGATTTTTTACGATCCATAGAATAGAAACGTCCCATTATAGTAGCTATTTTAACTCGCTTACTATTAAATATATTCTTGTACTGCCCTAATATTCTTAAAGCAGCAAATCTAGGACTATCACGACCATCAGTAAATAAATGCAAATAAATTTTACCCTTAGTTTTAGAAAGAAAAAAACTTAGTAAAGAAAGTAAATGATCATTATCCGAATGGGGGCTAGAACCATCTGAGAGTAAACCCATTAAATGAATATTAGAATCATTGTCATTAGCATGCTTAGCAGCTTGCAGAAAAGCTGGATTCTTGAAAAAAGTACCATTATTAATACTCTTAGATATTATAATTGAATCCTGTTCAACTACTCGACCAGCCCCAATATTCATATGACCTGCTTCTGAATTACCTGGCTGATCTACTGGTAAACCAACCTGAGAAGAAGAAGCCTGTATCTTCATATTAGGATATTTTTTGTACAAACAATCCATGACTTTTGTTTTAGCTTGAGCTATGGCATTACCTCTAGTTTCATTCCAGAGACCCCAGCCATCTAGAATAACTAATACTAAAGGATTGTATTTCTTTTT
>DAOVVF010000144.1 GCA_030632225.1 Candidatus Parcubacteria bacterium | reverse complement strand
TTTGATCTAAGTTCAGAAGAAAAAGACAAGATAATAAACTGTATAGAAGCTCATCATGGTACTGTAGAATATAAATGTATTGAAGCAGAAATAGTAGCTAATGCTGATTGCTACCGCTTTATACACCCTCGTGGAGTATTTGCTTATCTAACCTTACTATTACCTAAAAGATATAATGATTTTAATAAATGTTTAGAAGAAGCTGATAAGAAATTAGAAGAAAAATATAATATACTGTCATTAAATATTTGTAAAAAAGAATTAGAACCATATTATAAAACCTTTAAAAAATATATAAAACAAGCAAAATAAACATATGGATATTAAAATCTATCACAAAAACTTTGAATTAAGTACTAACTTAAAAGAATACGTAGAAGAAAAATTTGGAGCTTTAAGTAAATACAAAATGGATGTACTTGGTTTTCATGTAGATATTACTAAAGATCCTAAACATCAAAAAGGAGATGTATATACTGTAGATGCTCATTTACACTTACCTAATAAGTACAAAATTACCTTAACAGAAGTACAAGACGATGCTTATGCTGCTGTAGATATGCTACAAGCTAAACTAGCTAGACAATTAGTAGAGCATAAAGCTAAAAGTGTAGCTAAATTAAGAAAAACAGAAAAGAAGTTTAAATCACTTAAATTCTGGCAAAAAGATAAAGAATATTAATATATGAAATTTTTAGATAAACTCTTTGGTGATGCTAATCAGAAATTCTTAGATAGCCTTAAACCTACTATTGATGAGATAAATGCTAAAGAAAAAGAATTTGAGAAATTATCTGACGAAGAGTTAAAAAATAAATCATTAAAACTTAAAGATAAAATTCAGGAAGGCACCAAATTAGAAGATATATTGGTGCCAGCTTTTACTTTAGTCAGAGAAGCTGCTAAAAGAACTCTGGAACAAAGACATTTTGATGTACAGTTAATGGGTGGTATTGTTCTACATCAGGGACAGATTGCTGAAATGAAAACTGGTGAAGGTAAAACATTAACTTCTACTTTAGCTATTTATCTAAATGCTTTAGAAGGCAAAGGTGTACATGTTATTACAGTTAATGATTACTTAGCTAAACGTGATGCTACCTGGATGGGCCAGATATATAATTTTCTAGGCTTAAGTATTGGGGTTGTCCAGCATGAAGCTTCTTTTATCTATGATACTAACTTAGAATCTAGTGATAAAGATAAACAACGTGATCAAGCTATTAAAGTAGAAACAGACTATCTAAAAGCTGTACAAAGAAAAGAAGCATACAATGCTGACATTACCTATGGTACTAACAATGAATTTGGTTTTGACTACCTTAGAGATAATATGGCTCAGGATATGGAAAAGCAAGTTCAAAGAGGCCTACACTATGCTATCGTTGATGAAGTTGACTCTATCTTAATTGATGAAGCTAGAACTCCTTTAATTATATCCGCACCGGCTGAACAATCTACTGAACAGTATAGACAGTTTTCTCAATTAATTAGTGGTTTAGTAGAAAATAAAGACTACAATATAGATGAAAAGATGAAAACCTGCACTTTAAGTGAAGAAGGTGTAAAGAAAATGGAAAAAGCTCTGGGTGTTGAAAATATATATGACAGTCATGGTTTACAAACTATTCATCACTTAGAACAAGCTTTAAAAGCTAAAACACTATTTCAAATAGATAAAGACTATGTAGTCAAAGAAAATGAAGTAATTATAATTGATGAATTTACTGGCCGTATGATGCCTGGTAGAAGATATTCTGAGGGTCTTCATCAAGCTATTGAAGCTAAAGAAAATGTAGAAGTGCAAAGAGAAAGTATGACTTTAGCTACAATTACTTTCCAGAATTACTTTAGGATGTACAAGAAGCTGGGCGGTATGACTGGTACAGCTGCTACTGAAGCTGAAGAAATGGCTAAAATATATAGTTTAGATGTAACTGTAGTGCCTACTAACAAACCTTTTGTTAGAGATGACATGAAAGATAGAGTCTACAGTACATACAAAGGTAAATTGAGTGCTATAGTCAAAGAAATACAAGCTAGACATGATAAAGGGCAGCCTATTTTAGTTGGTACTATATCTATAGAAAAGAAC
>DAOVVF010000051.1 GCA_030632225.1 Candidatus Parcubacteria bacterium | reverse complement strand
CCATTTGGGTGATGATGATACTTAACATCATCGACAATAATGATGGAATCTTGGCTTAAAACTTTTACTTCCATTTCGCCTCCTTAGTTAGAGTGTTTAAGAACAGTTACTGAGGTGTATATAATATTAATTAGCTTATTCTGTCAAGCTATTTTATTAAAAACAGTTTTTTGCTATACTAAAACTATGTCCATAAAAGATAGAGATGTACATGGTCACAAAGTATCTGGCGAAGATGATGCTAAAGAAGGTATTAATTACTTAGATCATGATATTCAATATAAAGAAGCTGAGGTATTTTTTGATCAGGCCAGACAAAAAGGCTTAGCTCAGTTTGAAGACGATCAAGGACGTAATTATACTTTGATATATAATAAGGACGGTACATATAGGATAGAGAGAAGATCAGCTGATTCTAGTGGTTGGTTTTAATAATTTTTAGTATAATATAAATATATGCAATACATAGAAGTAGTAAATATTAAATGCGGTGGTTGTGAAGAGAGCATTATAGATGCTTTAACTGAAGCTGGTTTAAGTAACATTAATGTTGATGTTGCTAATCAGAAGGTATATTTTGAAGGAGACCAGGAAAAGGCTAAAGAAATATTAAATAAGATGGGTTATCCTGAAGCTGGTTCTAAACAAGCAAAGAGTTTGATAAAAAAAGCTAAGTCATACATTTCTTGTGCTATTGGCAAAACTAAAAAGAAATAAAATATATGCAATTAAAAAAAATGACGCCTCCCTTAATAGGTTTTATACAAGCTCTAGGCGTAATTATCTACTGTAGTTTAATTGGCGGGTTTTTTTGGTTCATGTCTCAAGTCCATCCTGATCCAGGTGGCATGCTACAGATTGTGCTAATGCTTTTCTTATTAGTTTTTTCAGCAGCTATTACTGGCTTACTGATTTTTGGCTATCCAGCCTTTTTAATGATTAACAAGGAGGTTAAAAAAGCTTTAACAATCTTAGGATATACTTTTATGTATTCTCTAATTATGATTATAGCTATAGTATTATTTGTCTTTGTTTAATATGTCTAGAAGAAAAAAACAAGTAAAAATTATTGATTCTTTGAACCCTTGGGTTGGTTCTTGGTTCTTTTTACTAGTGCATGTTATCTGGTTTACTTTTTGGCTAATAGGAGGCTGGAATATAGAATTACTAATTTTAATAGTTTCCTTAGAAGCTATTATTTTAATGATATTATTATTAATGGCTCAGAATAGGAAAAGCATTAAAGATGATATACGAGAAGAAACAGATTTAAGAGTAGATTTAGAGAATGTAAGGATTTCAAAAGAAATACTAAAGCATATAGAAAGAATAGAAAGAAAACTTAGAAAATAATATATTCTTGACATATATTCTTTTTTGTTATTAAATACCAAGTTAGACTTGGTTCTTTTAAATTACTCAAAGGAGATTTTCTAATGAAAACGTTGATTTTGATCGTTGTATTTATCATTGTAGTTACTCAGCCAGTTATGGCTCAACAAGTAGTAGAGCCTAAAGAGCTCTGGCGAATCGGTGACTCAGAAGATGATGAAGGAGCTATCTTTGGCTTTATTGAAGATATAATTATTGATCAAGATAATAATATCTATGTAGCTGAAGCTCAACAGAAAGTAGTCCTTGTCTTTAATGCACAAGGAGAGAGTATTCGTTCTATAGGACGTTATGGAGAGGGTCCAGGAGAGTTTTTTTACATAAACGATTTGTTCTTTAATCCAGATAGCCTATTAGTAGTATTACAATGGATGCCTATAAAACTTGAACTTTTTAGTAAAGACGGGGAGTCTGCTGGGAGTATTAATCTACCTGATACGTTAAGTAATAAAGCTAATATGATGTTTAGGGCAGATTATGTTGGTAATAATCTAGTAACACATATTAGTTCAACTTCTTTTCCTCAACCTCTTATAGTTCAGGAAAATAGTTTAGAGATTATTAATCAGCAAGAAGAGCTCTACAGTATTTATAGCGAGACTAAGATAATTAACACTATTAACAACAGTGCTATGGAAGAGGAAGATTACTTTACTCCCTATTTATGGTCGGTCGGTTTAGATGACAAGGTTTATATAGCACCTTACCGTAATCAATATCAAATAGAGGTTTTTAATCTTAATGGTCAACTAGAAAGGGTTATTGAAAAAGATTTTGAATCTCGTCGTCGTAACAATCAGGAGATAGAATTTGCTTTTCATGTTTTGTATGAGGCTCCACCTGGTTATCCGCAGATTAATGTAGAGATGAGTGATTATGATCAAGATATTATTAAATTTTATTCCCTAATCAATGGTCAATTATGGGTTTTAAGTAGCTATGGTTGCTATGATGATAAGCCTGAAGGATCAATGGGAATTTTTGATGTCTTTGATCAGCAAGGTAGATTTGTTGAACAAATTTCTTTGCAAGGTGAAGGTGATCCAGTTCAGGATAACTACTATTTTCTTAACAATCGTCTCTATGTAGTGACTGAGGTGCTTAATAGCATGATGATGGGTAAGGATAGTTATAATAGAGATGAGGCAAAGCCAATGGTCATCATCTGTTACCAACTTTGGTAAAATAAAAGCGGTTTTAACTTGTATAGTTTAAAGCCGCTTTTTCTTTTGGATAAAAAAGCGGCGTGATTTTTTAGATCACGCCGCTTGACTGCGTCAGATAGACACTTCTATTTACTCTTTGTATTTAGAAGTTTCTCTCTAACCAATCTTCGGCGGCGAGCTCGATGAGACAGCCTCTGGCGGCCCATGGGGCCCACTTATATATTGCGGCCAGGTCACATGACGAGAGCGCCTTTGCCGTTGTCGGCATGATGGAGATGGCCAAAACCATCACTATCATGATGAGTAGGACAAGTTTTTTTCTCATCCTAACCTCCTTTGTTAGAGGGTTAATATCGGAAGAGGGATTACTTTAAGTTACTTTTTCGCCAAGCCTCCAGGTGTGGTAACATTAACCACTTTACACCAGTCTATATCTCCTGGATCTTCAGCAAACTGTACAACAGCAATTATACCGGAACTAGCCCAGTCCCAATTATTCCTATAGGAGATAGTTATATAATAGTATTCATCCATAGCGGCTGTTCGATCCATTGTCTGTTGTAGGTTTCTACTGAAGATGATATCAACACTTTCGTGTTGAATAGTTTTGCCATCACGATTAGTACTATAGGCATAAAGTTTTGATTTATTGCTCCAATAGAGCTTAAGATCGCCAGGGTCAATGGTAAAGACTCTGAAATTATCAATGCCTATTTCATCGCAATGTCGGAATACCTTATATAGGCCAGCGTCAATTCTGTCGTACCATATGCTAGATAAGCCTTCTTCTGCTAACATCTTAGCATAGTAGTATTTTTTACCATAGTAATCTACGGTAACTACGTTGTTTACTGACCAACCGTCTTGATCAACATAAAGTACATCTTTATAGATCTGACCTGTTTCAGGGTCAACGTATTTTTTTTCAGCAAAAGCTTGGTTGTAGTTAAATACTACGAAGAAGATGGAAAAAGCAATGGCAGAAGCCATAATAATATATGCTTGTTTTTTCATGACAAACCTACCTTTCAACAAAGTTATTAAAAGAACAATTTATTGTATTAACATTTTGATTATAGTGATTCAGGCTATATTTGTCAAATAGTCTTTTCTCTTTTTTAAAAATGTGTTATAATTATTCTATTAAAATATAAACTAAAATAAATCTA
This sequence comes from Candidatus Parcubacteria bacterium, assembly GCA_030632225.1. Lineage (GTDB taxonomy): Bacteria > Patescibacteriota > Patescibacteriia > UBA1558 > GWA2-36-10 > DAOVVF01. The sequence goes on along the minus strand of DAOVVF010000051.1, from coordinate 1,079 downwards.
TGAAAAGATTATTAAACAATCAAGGAGCAGTCAACTGGTGGACAATTTTAGTAGTAGTAGTATTTGTTGCTGCTATCTTTATTGCCATGGGCTATGCAGCCTAAGTGGCTTTCTAAAGTCTAGCTTATAGAAAACTATCCCCTTATTAAAAGGGTAGATGGTTTTTTATTTTATTAACAAAATGGTATACTTTTTATATGGGTAAGCTAGAATTAATTGAATACTTAAAAAAACAAGGTTTTGCTAAACAAATTGTGCAAGCTTTTCAGAAAGTAGATAGAGAAGATTTTGTTAAGCCAGAGTTAAAAGATCTTAGTTATCAAAATAGACCATTACCAATTGGTCCTGGAGCTACTATTTCTCAACCATATACTATTGCTTTTATGCTCAACCTTTTAGAGTTAAAAGATCAAGAAAAGATTTTAGAAATAGGTTCTGGTTCTGGTTATGTCCTAGCTTTGATTAATCAGATAGTTAAAAAGGCCGAGATATATGGTATAGAGGTGTTAGAAGATTTAGTAATTAAATCACAGCAAGTATTAAAAGAATATAGTAATATACAAATAATATGTGCTAATGGTCGGCAAGGTTTAAAAGAACAAGCTCCTTATGATCGTATTTTAATGTCAGCTGCGGCTCAGCAACTACCCAAACATCTATATAGCCAGTTAAAAGAAGGTGGTATTTTAGTTTGTCCTGTACAAAATTCTATCTGGCAAATTAAAAAAACTAAAAAAGGTATAAAAGAAAAAGAATTCTATGGTTTTGCTTTTGTACCTTTAGTCTAATATTTATTTTGTATTATTACCCTATTTTTGGTATAATTTAATAACTAAAGGTTTAATTAAATATTAGATATGGCTTCTTTTTTACCTGTTCCACAAAAAAAGGTAAAAGAAATTTTACTTAAAGCAAAAATCATCAAAGAGGAGGATTGGGTTGATGCTGAACATAATGCTCAACGACGTCGACGTGGTGTTGAAGAGGTCCTGATAGAGCGTGGTTTTTTCAATGAACGCTATTTATATGAATTAATAGGCGATACTCTTAAAATACCTTATATTAACTTAAGAAAATTT
>DAOVVF010000075.1 GCA_030632225.1 Candidatus Parcubacteria bacterium | reverse complement strand
CAGTAGTTAACATACCAGCAGTTAAAGGTTTACGGTAATGAGCTACTGATAATAAAGCAGCATTCATAGCACTATACCCACTTCTAATATGGTGGAAAATACCTTCTAAGATAATAATAAAAGCATCAACTAACAAACCTAAAGACAGTACCATAGCATAGAGAGTCATACTATTTAAAGTATAGTCATTGAAATATAGAACTATAAATGTAATTAGGAATGTTAAAGGAATAGCAAATAAAGAGATTAAAGCTTCTTTAAAGCTTAAAGCTACAAACATGATGATAAAAATCAGGATAGCAGCTTGAAGACCACTCATACCTAAAGTATTAATATCATCACGGATAAAAGAAGAGTAATCATTATTAATCTCTACCTTAACATTAGTTGGAATAATTCCATTAGTGTGTAATTCCTCTACCTTATCTTTAGCAGAATCAACTATATTTAAAATATTACCACCTGTCTTTTTAAATATCTGTAAAGAAACAGTATTCTGAGCTGGTTGATTATCTACAGATAGTCTGGAAACAAATTCATGTTCAACAAATTGTTCTTTAACTTCAGCAATATCTTCTAACAATATTGTAGCCCCATTACTTTGAGTTATAACTACTTTCTTTAAATCATCAATAGACTGGAATTTAGCTTTAGTCCTTAAATTATAATTAACATTATCAACAGTAATATCACCTAAGGGCATATCCATATTAGCCGCTCTAATAGCTCCAACTATTCTAGATAAAGATAATCCTAAACGTGATAAATCTCCTTTATTAATTACTACGGAATATTCTTTATCACGAGTACCAAGTAAAGGTACTTTAGAAACTCCTGAAATACCTTCTAATTCATCTTGCACTATTTCACCTAATTCTTTTAACTGTGTTTCTGTTAAGTCACCAGCTAAAGAGAATGTAATGATCGGAAAATCATTAGCTCTAATCTGAATAACTATTGGGTCTTCTGCTTCATCTGGCAAGCCAGTTACTGCATCTACCTTATCTTTCAACTCTCTCATACTGTCATCTAAATCAGCTTCTGCTTCAAATTCTATAACAATAGATGACATGCTAGTTCTAGAAGTAGAAGTAATCATTTTAACATTATCTAACTCTTCTAGTTTATTCTCTATTTCATCAGTTACAATACTCTCCATATCTGCTGGACTAGCTCCAGGATAGAAAGTAGAAACTATAGCTATCGGTATTTTAACTTCAGGATCAGCTTCTTTAGCTATAGATAGTACAGTAAAAACTCCTAAAATTAAAATAGAGACCATTATTAAAATAATGACTCTACAGTGAGTTATAAAATAGCCAAAGATATCACCCCTAACCTTAGCTATAGCTTGTTTATGATATTTGTTTTCTTCTGGCATATTATTCTACAATCTCTACTTCATCTCCGACTGAGACAAAAATACCATTAAGTAAAATTAACCTATCACCTTCATTCAAACCTTCAACTACTGAAACTTTGTCATTAAAGACTTGACCTAAGACTACATTCTTTCTAGCTACTTTATCTTTTTCTATGACAAAAACATAATTACCAGAAGCTTCAATAGTAGCTGCTTTAATAGGGATAACAATAGAATCAACTTCTTCGTAGATTAAATTAAATTTAACTTCAGCAATTTCTCCAGTAATTAATTCAGATTCTTCATCGTTAGTTTGAACAACTACTGTAATCTTACCACTAGTTAAATCACCAACTGGATCTATAGCAGCTACAAAGCCTTCAATCTTTTCATTAATTAAAGCTCTATCATTTAATTTAATAGCTTTAGCAAAAGCTACATCAATATCTACAGATATTTCAATAATAGATAAATCACCAACTTCAATTAATTGTTGTCCTGGAGAAGCTTGTTCTCCGGCATTAGCAAAATGAGATAAAATAGTTCCAGAAAAAGGAGCAGCTAAACTAAGATTATTATATCCGTAAGCTGCATTATCAAATTGAGCTTGAGCTATATTCTTTTCTAGAATAGTACTATTATCAGCATTGTCATAACTAATTTCTGCATTATTGTACTCAATATTAGATAAATCTAATTGAGCTTGAGCATTGTTAATAGCTAAACGATTATTAATCTTGGTATTAGTAATACTATTAATACTATTAATAATACCACCAGTATGTTGATTAATAGCTGTTTGATAAGCTGTATTAGTCAAGGTATCTGCAGCTATACTAGTAGCAGTAAAATCATTACCAGCTAAAGCACTTTGTAATAGGATAGCTGAATTATCAACTGCTTGTTTAGTAGCTACTAGTGCTTTATTTATCTTGTTCAATGACTCACTTAAATTATCTCTAGTAACTACACTATCTAATTCTAAAAATTTACCAGCTGCTACTGAAAAAGCTAAATCAGTATCAGACCTAAATTCTGAATAAGGTGTAGGAATATTCTTATATCTGTAATTATAGTTACTTACTCCGCCTAAGCTTAAAAAATTAAGAGCCTGATTTAAACTATTATATGCTGAATTGTAAGCTGCTATAGCTGAATCTTCTGAAGTAATTAAAGATTGTTCAGTCTGGGCTATAGTATTATTAAACTGACTTTCAGCTAAATCTAATCTAGCTCTAGAACTATTTAAAGCTAGCTCAGCTTGTTTAACTCTTTGATCAGTTATAATATTAGTTTGTTCATAACTTTGTAGAGCACTAAAGTAATTAGATTCAATAGCATCATCTCTGATAGAAAATAAAGGTTGGCCAATACTTACTTGAGAACCAACTGGTGCTAAATATTCAATAGTACCTTGAGTTAAGCTTCTAACCATAGAATACTGTTTAGGCACTATAGTACCACTAACAGATAAACTAGAATTAACTTGATCTTGTTTAGCAATCTCTTGTATTTGAACCTGTTTTTTAATAGTTTCTTCTATTTCATCTCCATTATTACCGCAGCCTGCTAATACTAAAGCTATTAGTAAGAATAAAGTTAAAAATCTGGTTTTCATAAACATAAAATTATTATTAATTGGTAAGGTAAATTAACATAATTGATTCTTTTTGTCAAAATGACCCTTGACAATTACATATTTTTATGTTAAACTCTTCCTAATTTAACTTAGTATAAGTTTCGTACTTTTAACTCTAGTCTGAGGAGGGACCCAGTGCAAAAAATATTAATCAAGTGTGACTTGGTTAATGGTGACAGCGTAGTGCAAAGCTTTAATATTTCTTTAGGAGGTGAAGAAATTACCCCCGTAAACGTTACGAGGATAGGGCAAAGTTTAATGCCTTTTGCTACACATTTGGGAATGGCAAACAAACGGATCGAGCGTATATCTCTCGCCAACAGCAAAGAACCCGAAGACTGGTTTACTGTCTACGGTGAGTCACCCCCAAAAAAAGAAAGGGAAAAAGCAATAGCTACTGCCTAACTGGGTACAAACAAAAAAGAGTCTCATAAGAGACTCTTTTTCTTTCTATTGACAATTATTTTAGTATATATTAAGATGTTTTTGTGCGAAAAAAAAGTTTTCCCTAGAGAATTCCTAGGGAATGTACGTTACAGACAAACGTATCCTGTTATGAAACCATATCTTTCGGGAGACTCCATCTCCATACTCTGGCTACTTGTAGCTACTCAGTAGCGCAAGGAGTTCATTATAAGGCGTCCCGTCTGTTGGGGT
>DAOVVF010000077.1 GCA_030632225.1 Candidatus Parcubacteria bacterium | reverse complement strand
TAAGGAAAGACTTCTAAAGCAGCACAAGGAATCCTTGCAAAGTCGAGAGCTAGCTGAAGAAGCCAGCTAACGTTTTACTAACACCAACAAACAACTCAGGGGAGACAAAACAACGTCTCCCCTTTTCTATTTGACAAATTTTCTAGATATGTTAATATACCCCCATGGGGTATATTAGTAAAAAATGTCAGCCAGAAAAAATAAGAGCTCAATTACATAGAATTGAGGGGCAGGTTAGAGCTATTGAAAAAATGTATGATGAAAAAAGAGACGTAGAAGAAATTGTTCGTGTAGTTAAAGCAGCTCGGGCCTCTTTAGATAGTGTTTCTTGTCTATTGGTGACAGACAAGATAAAAGGGTGCTATAATACCAAGACTATTACAAACAAAAAAGAGCTAATAAAATTAATAGACGTACTATTTGATATAACTTAATTAATTAAATAAGAAACATATGTCAGTAGAATTAACTGATCAGAACTTTGATCAAGAAGTTAAAGAAAACAAAGGAGTAACTTTAGTAGATTTTTGGGCTCCTTGGTGTGCTCCTTGTAAAATGCAGGGACCAATTGTTGAAGAAGTGTCTAAGGAAATAGGTGACAAAGCTAAAGTTGCTAAATTAAACGTAGATGAGAACAAAGCCAAGGCTGAAGAGTTTGGCGTAATGAGTATTCCCACTCTAAAGATCTTTAAAGATGGTAAAGAAGTAGAAGACATGATTGGTTTACAATCTAAAGAGGTTCTCTTAGAAAATATCAACAAGCATTTAAAATAATTATATGTCTAAACAAACTTATGACGTGGTAATAGTTGGTGGAGGTCCAGCTGGATTAGCAGCAGCTATCTATACTTCTCGTCGTGCTTTAAAAACTTTAATTATTTCCAAAGATGTTGGCGGGCAAGCTGCTTTAACAGATGAAATAGAAAATTATCCTGGTTTTGAATCAATTGGCGGTTTAGAATTAGCTGAAAAATTTAAAGCTCAGGCTATTAAGTTTGGAGCAGAATTTACTTTAATGGAAATAGTTGGTTTAGAAAAAAAGGGTAAAGAGTTTTTGTTAAAAACAGTTGATAAAAAAGAGATTAAAACTAAAACAGTTATACTGGCTTTTGGTTTAACACCCCGTAATTTAGAAGTACCTGGTGAACAAGAATTAACTGGTCGAGGAGTCAGCTATTGTGCTACTTGTGATGGCCCGTTATATAAAGATAAGATTGCTACAGTGATTGGTGGTGGCAACTCTGCTTTAGATGCTGCTGAGTTTTTATCAAGAATTGCTAAACAAGTATATTTAATACATCGTCGTGATGAATTTAGAGGCGAACAAATATTAGTAGATCAAGTTAAAGCTGCTAAGAACGTAGAAATTATTTACAATGCTAATGCGGCCGAAGTAAAAGGTAAGGATAGAGTAGAAGCTTTAGTTTATAAAACTAACGATGGGGAAGTGAAAGAAATTAAAACTGATGGTATCTTTATTGAAATAGGACACATAGCTAAGACAGGCTGGTTAGATGGTGTGGTTGATTTAACGGAAGGTAGAAAAGAAATAGCTATTTCTCGTGATTGTGCCACTTCTCAGCCTGGTGTTTTTGCTGCTGGTGATATTTCAGATATAACCTACAAACAAGTAGTTATATCAGCTGGTGAAGGCGCTAAGGCAGCCCTGCAAGCCTACCGATATTTACAGGGTGATAAGGCATTGGTGCCAGATTGGAAAAAGAAGTAAATATATGATTAATCGTTCGAAGATATTAGCTAGCCATAAAAAGACCAGAGGTAAAATTGCTATCAAATCTAAGATGCCCTTAAGAAACAGGCAGGACCTAAGCATAGCCTATACTCCAGGTGTAGCTGAGGTGGCTAAAGAAATAGCTAAATATCCAGCTAAAGCATATAGCTATACCAACAAAGGTAATTTAGTAGCTATAGTTTCTGATGGTACTGCTGTCTTGGGCTTAGGAGACGTTGGTCCAGAAGCAGCTTTGCCAGTAATGGAAGGCAAGGCTTTGCTATTCAAAGAACTAGCCGATGTAGATGCTGTCCCTATTTGTATAAATACTAAAGATGTTAATGAGATAGTTAAGTTAGTAAAACAAATAGAACCTAATTTTGGTGGTATTAATTTAGAAGATATATCTGCACCTCGTTGCTTTGCTATAGAAGCCAGGTTAAAGAAAGAATTAAAGATTCCAGTCTTTCATGATGATCAGCATGGTACAGCTATTGTTGTTTTAGCTGGATTAATTAACGCTGCTAAGGTGGTTAAAAAGAATTTAAAGAAATTAAAGGTAGTTGTTTGTGGGGCAGGAGCCTCTGGTACAGCGACTACTAAGATGTTATATAGTTATGGTATTAAAAACATTGTAGTAACTGATTCAAAAGGAATTATCTACTTAGGTAGAAAAGGATTGAATAAGTATAAGAAAGAATTAGCTAAAATAACTAATAAGAAGAGAATAAAAGGAAAGCTTGCTAAGGCTTTAAAAGATGCAGATGTATTTATAGGCCTATCAAACCCTAAGCTTGTTACTAAGGCTATGGTTAAATCTATGGCCAAAGATCCAATTATCTTTGCTCTAGCTAATCCTGTACCGGAAATTATGCCTCAAGATGCTAAACAAGCAGGCGCTAAAGTAATAGCTACAGGTAGATCAGATTTTCCTAATCAGATTAATAATGTGTGGGGTTATCCAGGAGTCTTTAAAGGAGTCTTTACAGTTGGAGCTAAGCAAATAACTGATAAGATGAAAATAGCTGCTGCTGAAGCGGTAGCTGCTTATGTAAAAAAGCCTACTAATAAATGTTTTGTACCAGATTCTCTTGATAAGAAAATTGTTAATGTAGTAGCTCAAGCAATTATAAAAACATACAAGAAAAAATAATATGAATCCATTTGATAATGCTTTAAGGCAGTTAGAAAAAGCTGCTCAAATAATGAAGCTAGATAAGGATGTGCTAGCTAAATTAAGCAAGCCAGAAAGAACAGTTATGGCTAGTTTAGCTATTACTATGGATGACGGTAGTTTAGAAGTATTAGATGCTTACCGTGTTCAGTATTCTAATGCTCGTGGTCCATACAAAGGAGGTATTAGATTTCATCCGCAAGTTAATTTAGATGAAGTCAAAGCTTTAGCTTTTTGGATGGCTATAAAATGTGCGGTAGTAGATATTCCAATGGGAGGTGGTAAAGGCGGAGTAATAGTTGATCCTAAATCTTTGTCTGAAAAAGAAGTGGAAAAAATATCCAGAGCCTGGATTAGAGCCTTTAGAGAAGTAATTGGCCCTGACAAAGATATACCAGCTCCTGATGTATATACTAATGCTCAGATAATGGCTTGGATGGCTGATGAATACTCTACTTTAGAAGGTAAAAAAACTTTAGGCGTGGTTACTGGTAAACCAATTAATTTTGGTGGTTCTAAGGGTAGAGATACAGCTACAGCTACTGGTGGATTTTATGTACTAACTGAAGTTGTTAAAGAACTAGGTTTAGATATTAAAAAAACCAAAGTAGCTATACAGGGTTTTGGTAATG
>DAOVVF010000065.1 GCA_030632225.1 Candidatus Parcubacteria bacterium | reverse complement strand
ATTCAACCCGTTGCAACTATTGATTCTATTTTTCCATTTAGATCAAAATAATGACTATCAATTTCAATTTTACTATTAGCATTTACTTCTTTAATCAGCTTTACATCTTTTAAAAAGTCTACTTCTCTAAATAATATGTTTAATAATAGGCTACCAACAAGAATTAAACCGCAGACAGTTAATATAGTATACTTTGTCATCTTCTTTGTATTTAATAATATAACAATTTAACAAACGCTCTCTTGCTTGTCAAATTAAATATAAACTACTTTTTGGTTTCTTTCAAGCCTAAATTATGATAAAATATACTTATGAAAATCAAGTCTGTTCAAAAATTAAAAGAGATTGCTAATTTAATCAGACAAGACATCATTCAAATGCTAACTAAAGCTGGTTCAGGACATTCAGCTGGCTCTTTAGGTATGGCTGATATTTTTACTGTTTTGTATTTTAATATTTTAAATCATGCTCCTGAACAACCTAATAATCCAGCTAGAGATAGATTAGTATTATCTAATGGGCACATCTGTCCTGTACTTTATTCTGCTCTAGCTAGAGCAGGCTATTTTCCTTTAGTTAAATTAAAATCTTTAAGAAAATTAAATAGCCCTTTGCAAGGACACCCTCATAATATAGAACTAGCTGGTGTAGAAACTAGTAGCGGTCCTTTGGGCCAGGGAATTTCACAAGCTGTTGGTATGGCTTTGGCTGCTAAGATGGATAAAAGAAATTACCAAATTTTTTGTATTACTTCTGACGGAGAACATAATGAAGGACAACTATGGGAAGCTTTGATGTTGGCTAATAAATACAAATTAAATAATTTAATTGTAGTAGTTGATCGTAATAATATTCAGATAGATGGCTATACTAAAGATATCATGCCTTTAAAGTCATTAAGAAATAAATATCAATCTTTTGGTTTTACTGTGCTAGAAGTTAATGGACATAACTTAAGAAGCTTAATTAATACCTTTAACAAAGCTAAGGGTATTAATACTCCTGTAGCTATTATAGCTAACACTGTACCAGGTAAAGGAGTTAAGTTTATGGAAAATGATTTTACTTGGCATGGTAAAGCACCTGATAAAAAACAAGCTAAACAAGCTTTAGAAGAATTAAAAAATGCTAGTTAAGAATTGGGACAAATTAAGTGAATTGGAAAAGAAGTCTACCAGACAAGGCTTTGGTGATGCAATCTTAAGTTTGGGTAAAAACAAAAATGTTGTAGTGGTGTCTGCTGATCTAGCTGAATCATTAAAGATAGATAAATTTGCTAAAAAATATCCTACTAGATTTATTGAATGTGGTGTAGCTGAACAAAATGCTATGGGTGTAGCTGCTGGTTTAGCTTTATCTGGTAAAATTCCTTTCTTAGCAAGTTTTGCTGCTTTTTCTCCAGGCAGAAATTGGGATCAATTAAGAGTAAGTGTTTGCTATTCCGAAGCTAATGTTAAAATAGCTTCTTCTCATGCTGGTTTAGCAGTTGGTGCTGATGGCGCCACTCATCAAGCTTTAGAAGATATAGCTATAGTTCGTTGTCTGCCAAATATTACTGTCTTAGCTCCAGCTGATTATATTAGTATGCAACAAGCTGTAAAAGCTGCTGTTAAAATAAAGGGACCGGTATATTTACGCTTTGCTAGACAAGATGGTCCAGTAATCTATACTGCTAATACTCGTTTTATGGTAGGCAAAGCTAATGTACTATTAAAAGGCACTGATGTAACTATTGTAGCTTGTGGGCCAATTATCTATGAAGCTTTGTTAGCAGCTAAACAATTAGCTAGAAAGAAAATAAAAGCAGAGATAATAGATTGTCATACTATTAAACCATTAGATAACAAAACTATTCTTAGTTCCATTAGAAAAACTAAACACTTAGTTACTCTTGAAGATCATCAAGTTCATGGTGGCTTAGGTAGCGCTATAGTTGAAATGCTAAGCCAAAGATACCCAGTAAAAACTAAGATAATGGGTGTGGAAGATAAATTTGGTGAATCAGGCAAAGCAGAGGAGTTGTATAATAAATACAAATTATCACACTCACATATTGTTCAGTCAGTTTTAAAACTATTAAAATAAATATATGCTAAAAGCTATTAAAGATTTTCCTCAACAATTTGCTTACAATCCTGTTATAAAAAACAAAGCTAAACTTAAACCTAGCAAAAGCTATATTCTATTGGGTATGGGTGGCTCTCATTTGGGAGCTGATATATTAAATAATTGGGATGATAAATTAAACTTTATTCTAGTACATAGTAATTATGGTTTACCAGCTTTGCCAGACAAAGAATTAAAACAAAAATTAATTATAGTCAGTTCCTATTCTGGCAACACCGAAGAACCCATAGACGGATTAAAACAAGCTTACCAAAAAAAATTAAACCTGCTAGTTATAGCCACAGGAGGTAAATGTATTACTTTAGCTAAAAGATATAATATTCCGTATATTCAAATACCTGATACTGGTATTCAGCCTCGTTGGGCTCTAGGTTTTAATGTCAGAGCTATCCTAAAAGCTGTTGGTGCTAATCAAGCCCTTAAAGAAACTAAACTACTAAGCACTAAACTAAAAGCTAAGAAGTATCAAGCTAAGGGTAAAAAAATTGCTAAACAATTAAAAAACAAGATACCTATTATTTATGCTTCTGAACGTAATTTTATCCTGGCCTATAACTGGAAAATTAAATTTAATGAGAATGCTAAAATACCTGCTTTCTACAATATATTTCCAGAACTAAATCATAATGAAATGAATGGTTTTGATGTTAGGCCAAGTACTAAGCATTTATCAAAAGACTTCTACTTTATTTTCTTAGAAGATAAAAAAGATCATCCACGAGTGATTAAAAGAATGAAAGTACTTAGTAAGATGTATAGGAAAAGAAAACTACCAGTAATAAATATCAAAATATCTGGTAAAGATAAATGGGAAAGAATATTTGCTAATTCTATACTGGGTGACTGGGCTTCATATTATATAGCTAAGAGTTACAAAATAGACCCTGAACCAGTAGATATGGTAGAAGAATTCAAGAAAAAACTTAAATAAAATAAAGACCGTCTAGTAAAGACGGTTTTTAAATTATTGACATAATAGTTATTATATGATATAAACTATAGTTGTTCGCTCTTTAAATTGTTCAACTAAAATTTTTCCAGGGAGACACCATGTATAATCGTGGTTCTGAAATCTCGCCAACTATAGCTCCACATCTTGTGAAATTATGTCAGACAGCTGAATTAACAAAAGACGACAAAAGGCTTCAGATATCTATAAAACTTAGTAATGCTATACAAACACTTTATAGAAAAAATGAGGCTTTTCCTATCATAGCAGCTTTACTTCACGGCAAAAGCGACGAACACATTGCTTTTCAGTGCGTTACTGATGGTTCACCTCATATTATGGTCCTATCTCTACGAACTATCAAGGCTAAGGGAAAAAAAGAGGATACTTAATAAGTATCCTCTTTTTCTTATGCTGCTATTTTTTCTTGTTTTAAATCTTCTGCTGCTGCTATAAAATTACTTATCTTTATTTCTTGTCCATTTTCTTTTAAGATTCTCTGTATTCTGGGTGGTAGATTTGAAAATTCTAGTGAATGTAAATATATTTTTAATTGATTTCTAACTGTCTCTAAAACAGTTTGCACTTTAGCTATTTGTTGTTTTTCTCCGCCTGGTAGAACTTTAGCTATAGCTGACAGCCCTTCATTTCGTTGTGTCTTGGCATACTGATCAGGAGACATACTAACTTCTTTAGCTTTAGCAGTTCTCATATTCAATAGTTTCTGCCAGTATGTTTCTTCGTTCTCGTCCATATACTCATCAAGTTTCTCTATAACTGTTACTTTAAAAATTGGTCCACGATCAATTTGTTCTGGTATTAACTCTACTGGTCTTTTAACTTTTTTTTCAGAAAAAGAGCGCTGAATTCCAATATATATTTCCTTACCCTCTTGTTCTCCATTAGTTTCTAAAGATTTGGAGTCTAAAACTAAATAATCATCAATTTCATCTAAATAATCACTACGTGGTAAAGAGCCCTCTGCTTTTAATCCATCTATGCCTAAGTCATTAAAAGTCTTAGCAAATAAAGGACTATGATCTTTAGCTGTTTCTTGTTGTAAATTATCTCTTCTGGCCTCTTCTTTGGTATATTCTTTATTTT
>DAOVVF010000058.1 GCA_030632225.1 Candidatus Parcubacteria bacterium | reverse complement strand
GGCAACCATGGTGGTAAGGGTTCAGAAGCTCATAAGGCAGCTGTAACAGGTGATACCGTGGGTGATCCCTACAAAGATACTGCTGGTCCAGCTATTAATCCTATGATCAAGATACTTAACATTGTTGCACTATTATTAGTCGCTGTATTATTTAAATAAACTATGAAAATAACTAAAAAAGATTTAGAGAAAAACCAAGTAGAATTAACTATTGAAGTTAATCTTGATGAACTTAAGCCTTACTTGGAAAAAGCTAGTATTAGACTTTCCCAAAAAAGCAAAGTACCTGGTTTTAGACCTGGTAAAGCTCCTTATAACTTGTTAAAGAAACAGTTTGGTGAAATGGCTATAATGCAAGAAGCTTTAGATGAAGTCATTTCTAAAACATTCTTTGAGGCTATTACTCAAAAAAAATTACAAACTGTTGGACAGCCAAATATTAATGTAGAGAAAATAGCTCCTGAAAATCCTTTAGTTTACAAAGCCACTGTCTCACTCTTACCTTCAATTACTTTAGGTGAGTGGACCAAGCTTCAAGTTGCCCAAAAAAAAATAGAAGTTACTGAAGAGGAAATAAAGAAGACTATAGAGCAGTTAGGACAAATGAATGTTAAAGAAATTATAGTTGAAAGAAAAGCTAAACAAGGTGATAAAGTAGAATTAGATTTTGAAGTTCTAATCAACAAAGCTATTATCGAAGGCGGTAAAAATTCTAAATACCCTATCGTTATCGGTGATAGTAAAATGATCCCTGGTTTTGAAGAAAAAATAATAGATCATAAAGCTGGAGATGCGTTTGAATTTGAATTAAAATTTCCTGATAAATACTTTCAGCAAAATCTAGCTGGTAAATTAGCCACCTTTAAAGTAAAGGTATTAAATGTTTATGAAAGAGAAGTACCTAAACTAGATGATGACTATGCTAAAACTATTGGTTTTGATACTTTAGAAAAACTAAAGACTCAATTAAAAGAAAATATTATCAAAGACAAAGAGTTTAAAGAAAAACAAAGAGTAGAAAATGAAGCTATTCAGGAAATAGTTAAGGCTTCTACTATAGCTGATCTACCTGATCCTCTAATAGACAGTGAATTGCATAAAATGATGCATGAATTAGAGCATAATATTAAACAACAAGGTATGGATATAGCTGGCTACCTTAAATCTATTAACAAAACTGAAGAAGATTTAAAGAAAGACTTTAAACCACAAGCTATAACTAGAATTCAAGCTGCTTTAGTATTAAGAGAATTATCTCAAGCAGAAAAAATAGAGGTATCTGACAATGAAATAGATATGGAAGTTAGTAAGCAAAAAGAATTCTATAAAGATAATAAAGAAGCTATTAAAAATATATCACAACCAAACTATCGTCAGCATATAGCTAATATGCTAACCAATCAAAAAGTAATTAAATTAATTACTGATAAGATTATAAAAGTGTGATATAATTAACTCATGTATTCTAAAGAATTAAAAATCTGCCAACAAGCTGTTAAACAAGCTGGTAAATTTCTTGGCAAAGAATTTTTTAATTGGGATAATAAAAAACTAAAATATAAATCAGGTAATGAACGTTTAACCTGGTGCGATAAACAAGCTGAAACTATTATTCTTAAAGCATTAAATAAACACTTTCCTGATTATAGTATTCTATCAGAAGAAAGTGGCCTAAAAGATAAGCAAAGTGACTATGCCTGGATAATAGATCCTTTAGATGGTACTACTAATTTTACTATGCACCATTCTCTCTTTGCTGTATCTGTAGCTTTGTTATACAAAAAAGAAATAGTTTTAGGAATAATTTATGAACCCATTCTAGATGAACTATACTATGCTGTTAAAGGTAAGGGGGCTTTCAAGAATAAAAAAAGAATTAGGGTATCAAAAAATTTCAAACTAGCTAAGTCAATTACAACCTATTGTCATGGCATGGGCCCTATCAATACTAAAAAGGCTCACAAAGTTTATGAAAAATTTCAGAGTAACTATTATCACTGTTATCACTTTGGCTGTACTAGTTTAGAATTAGCAGCTGTAGCTGCTGGTAATACTGAAGCCCACCTAGTTAGTGGTGCTAAACTATGGGATATAGCTGCTGGTATAATTCTAATTAGAGAAGCTGGCGGTCTAGTAACTGACTGGAAAAATAAAAAATGGACTAAGAATTCTAAAACACTACTAGCTGGTAATAAAACAATACATTCTACTTGTTTAAAAGAGCTAAAAAAATTAAAGCTTGCCTAAATCTATATAATCTGTTAAATTGTTTTGGTTGAAAAACTCAGCTTTCTGTAGGCGTGGTAGCCAAGTGGTAAGGCAGAAGTCTGCAAAACTTCTATACGTGGGTTCGATTCCCACCCACGCCTCCAGGAAACTGGGTTTTTTGTTAAATAAAAAGAGCTTGTGCTATACAAGCTCTTTTGTTGATTTATTATATTGTAAGAGTACAACAGTCGTCTGCTTCTTCTTTGGTGTTATATCTCATGCCACATAATGGACACTTGTGTCCTCCGTCTATCCTTCCCTTTCTTTCAGCCTCTCTTAATTGCTGAATAAACTTTACATACTCTTTATCTCTAACAAGTATACCACTTTTTTTCTCTGAACCCTTATCTTCTTTAGCCATTATTTGCCTCCTTGTGTGAAAGAACTTTAACTTACAATATATTTTTTATCACTATTCTATAATTAAGTCAACCAAAAAACAGCCTAAATAGCTGTAATCTGGTACCGGCGATCGGACTTGAACCGATACGGCCAAAGGCCACAGGATTTTAAGTCCTGCGTGTCTACCAATTCCACCACGCCGGCATGGAGCGAGTGACCGGGCTCGAACCGGCGACCTTTTCCTTGGCAAGGAAATGTTCTAGCCAACTGAACTACACTCGCAAAATTTTCAAGATATGCTACATATTATATACAAAAATGGCAAAAAGTCAACCTTTTCTACTCTTAATTTAAATGGTATCATATATAATACATATGCCTCAAAAGAAGAAAAAACTAGTAATAATAGACAGCAATGCCTTACTTCATAGAGCCTGGCACATCATGCCTCCTTTAGAAACTAAAGACGGTACTATGGTTAATGCTGTTTATGGCTATACTTCTTTATTATTAAAAATAATTAAAGAACTTAAACCAGACTATTGTATAGCTTCCTTTGATGTTAAGGGTAAGACTTTTAGGCATGAGCAATATGAAGACTATAAGGCTCAAAGAGTTACTAAGGAAGATGAATTCTATGAACAATTTGATTTAGCTAAAGATGTACTAAAAGCTTTTCATATTCCTGTACTTACTAAACAGGGTTATGAAGCTGATGATGTAATTGGTACTGTTGCTAAAGATACTTACAGCAAATATCCTGATGTTGAAACTTTGATAATTACCGGAGACCTAGATGCTTTACAATTAGTAAATGATAGAGTAAAAGTAATTACTTTGCAGAAAGGCTTTTCAGATACTATTACCTATGACATAGCAGCTGTCAAAGAACGCTATGGACTTGAACCAGAACAGCTAATAGATTTAAAAGCTATTCAAGGAGATTCTTCTGATAATATTAAGGGGGTACAAGGTATAGGTGCTAAAGGAGCTACTGATTTAATAAAAGAGTTTGGTTCTTTAGAAAATGTCTACAAAAAAATTACTAAGAGTGATTTTAAAGAAAGAACAAAAAATCTTTTACTAGAACAAAAAAAACAGGCTTTTGATAGTAAGAAGCTAGTAACTATAGTTAAAGACCTAAAACTAAAATACAAATTAGAAGATGCTAATTTCTGGAACTTTGATCCAGAAAAAGTATATACTATTTTCCAAGAATTAGAATTTAGTTCTTTACTTAATAAAATACCTAACACAAGTAATACTAGTGAGCAAACTAGTTTAGCTATCACCAAGAAAGGGTATGATTACAAATTAGTTAATACTAAAACTGAGTTTGATAAGTTCTATCAAGAATTAACCAAGCAAAAACTAATAGCTATAGATTCTGAATCAACTGGCTTAGATGTTTTAAATGCTAAAATACTAGGATTATCATTTTCTTGGAAAGAACAGCAAGCTTACTATATTAATCTTGATTCAAAGCTAAAAACTACTGCTTTAGCTAAATTAAAGCCTATCTTGGAAGACAAAAAAATAGCTAAAGTTGGCCATAATCTAAAATTTGACTACAAGCTATTAAAAACAGTGGATATTGAACTACAAGGTATTACTTTTGATACAATATTAGCTGCCTATTTAATCAACTTTAACTCTGGCTTACGTTTAGAAGAATTAGCTTTTAGCTATTTAGGTTACAAGAAACTAAAACTAGTTGATCTACTAGAAGAAAAACCTAAGAGAAAAAAAGATTTAGATATAACTAAAATACCTTTAGATAAATTGTCTTGGTATGCTGCTGAAGATGCAGACATTACTTTAAGACTATATTACAAATTATTACCCCTGTTAAAAAAGAATAAAAATTATGAGTTGTTGGTTGAGCTAGAACTACCATTGATACCTATCTTAGCTGATATGGAATT
>DAOVVF010000103.1 GCA_030632225.1 Candidatus Parcubacteria bacterium | reverse complement strand
TTAGTTAAACCACAGGATGTAGTAGATAATATAGAGGATGTTATCTATCATATGGATGATTTAGTTTCTAATCATACTCAAACAGCTACTTTTATTCTAGCTAAGATGGCTAAACAGGAAGTAGATGTAGTACTAGGAGGAGATGGAGCAGATGAAATGTTTGCCGGTTATCAAAGATACTATTACTATGATTTAATAGAAAAGCTTCAGAAAATACCAACTCCTTTGCGTAAGAACTTTATCAACAAAACATTAGCTGATTTATTTGGTAAAAGAAATATTTACAAGAAGTTAAATATTTCAAGTGGCTTAGATCTATTCTGGGAGTTTAGAGCTCAAAAAGAAAATAGAATTAATAGATTTCTAAAGCCAGAGTTTAGTAATTTAGATAAAACTAAAGAAATTATACAGCAAAGACACTTTACTAAGTACTTTAAAGATTTTGCTGACTATTTAATGAAAGTAGATTTTGATTCCTGGTTAGTTGATGAATCTTTAATCAAGTCTGATAAGCTAACCATGGCTTTTGGTTTGGAAGAAAGAGTCCCTATACTTGATAAGGAACTGGTTGAATTAGCTATGAGTATACCAATGGAATATAAGATAAACAGTAAGAGTCAAGGCAAACATATTTTTAGAGAAGCTATAAAAGATTATTTGCCAGACTATTTGTATCATAAGCCTAAGACTGGTTGGTTTTCTCCAGCTGCTAAATGGTTAAGAACTGGATTAAAGGATATGGCCTATGAAGTACTATCAGAAGAATACAATCCAGATACTAAAGAATTCTTTGATTTTAAAGAGATTAGAAGTATACTAGATAATCATATTTCTAAGAAAGAATATGGCTTAAATAGTATCTGGTCATTGATTAGTTTCCAGATTTGGTATAAGTTATTTAATAAGTAGTATGAAAATATTAGTAGTTACACCTAAATTTCCTTTCCCTATCATGGGAGCTTCTGAATCAGATAGAGCCTATGGCATCAAGCAATTAATGAGGCTTGGTTTTGATGTTAAAGTAATTTCTAAGATACCTAAAGATAAACTGTATTTAGTAGATCCAGTAGCTAAGAAGTTAGGTATAGATTTCTATCCAATAACCTACAAGTTTTCTAAGAATAAGTGGCAGGCTTTGCGGAAGTATATAAAGATTGCTTTTACTAAACCAACTATGTTAGATGGAGCAGCTTACGAATATAGTGACAAAGAAATAGTAGATAAGTTTAAGGAAATAAATAGTATTTGGCAGCCTGACTATATCTGGTTTGATATGAGCTTTATGTGGCACTTGATTAAATATGTTAATAGAAAGAAAACAAAAGTAATTACTCGTTCACAAGCTTTTGAAGCTAGTCACTTCATAGAAGAAGAGGGGATGAGTTTTAAGAATTTCATTGTTTACTTTGCTAAATTCTATTCTGAGAAAAGAACAGTTAAGTTAAGTGACTTAATTCTAGCTATTACTCCGGAAGAAAGGGATATGTACAAGAAGTTAGGTGCTAAGCATGTA
Organism: Candidatus Parcubacteria bacterium; assembly: GCA_030632225.1. Lineage (GTDB taxonomy): Bacteria > Patescibacteriota > Patescibacteriia > UBA1558 > GWA2-36-10 > DAOVVF01. The sequence continues at coordinate 1,360 of DAOVVF010000103.1, read as the reverse complement.
GAAGTACTTCCTTTACGTGGTTTACCTTATTCAATGAAAGATTCTAAAGAGATAAAAGAAAAGTTTCCTTTAAATGTTTTCTTTGCTGGTTCTACCTATGGAGTACAGCATAATAAAAAAGCTTTAGAGTTTTTGTTAAAAGAAATTATTCCTCAGGTTAACAAACAAGCTAAAGATAAATTTGTTTTTCATATTCTAGGACGTAAGTTTCCAGATGCTTTTAAGCAATATGTTACTAGTAATGTTAAGGTGTTAGGCTTTGTTAGTGATTATGAACAGTTAATGAAACAAATGGATATAGCCTTAATACCAGCTTTAGCCGGCAGAGGTATGCAACAGAAGATATTTGAGCCTTTAGCTAGAGGAATTCCAGTAGTAGCTACTCCTAGAGGTTTAGCTGGCTATCCTTTTAAAAATGACCAGCATTTACTCTATGCTAAGACAGCAGAGGACTTTGTGGATAACTTGTTAAAACTGCAAGATGTGGGGATTAGAGATAGACTGTCCAAAGAAGCTATAAATTTATCAAAAGAATTATTTACTAAAGAAATATTAGATAAACAAATTATAAAAGCTATTAATAAATTATAATTGACACAAAGTATATCGTATTGTAATATTATGCTATATAATTTTTAGATATGAATAATATAATTTGGTTAACAGGATTGCCTTGTAGTGGTAAATCAACAATAGCTCAATCGTTAAATAATGTTATTGATGGTGAGATATTAGATGGTGATGAAATAAGATCTCTTATAAATAATGATAACTTTTCAGAAAAAGGTAGAGAAAGGCATATGTTAACAGTTGCTGCTTGGGCTAATCGCTTATCTCAATATACAACAGTTATCGTCGCTTTAGTTAGCCCTATACGTTCAGTGCGTGAAAAAATTATCTCCTTATATCCTCAAACTAAGGAGGTCTTTTTGAAATGTCCAGTAGAGGAATGCACTAGACGTGACGTAAAAGGCATGTATAAAAAAGCATTAGCTGGAGAAATAGCTGATTTTACGGGAGTAAATTCACCATACGAAGAACCTAAAAATTCTTTTATTGTTAATACCTTAGATGATAGTGTTGAACATTGTGTTAAATTAATTCTTGATGAATTTTTTCCTATGGATAAACACTCTATGTTTATTGGTCGTTTTCAACCACTTCACCAGGGGCATATTATTTTGATAAATAAAGTGTTAGAAGAGGGGAAAAAAGTTTGTGTAGCTTTACGCATTACACCTGTCTCTGAAAAAAATCCCTACTCTATTAAAGAACGTAAGCAAATGTTTAAGAAGGTTTTTGGAGATAAAGTTAAAATTATCGCTGTTCCTGATATTGAAGATATTTGTTATGGCAGAGA
>DAOVVF010000045.1 GCA_030632225.1 Candidatus Parcubacteria bacterium | reverse complement strand
TTTTCTTTTTCACAAATATCTTTAAGTGCTTGATTATATTCTTCTATACTAGAGTTATTGTAACTTCTTTCAGGATGCCATGGTATTGGATTGGTTTTGCCTTCATCAACAGGAGTAAAACCTAAAAATATTATCTTATCAGTAAATTTCTTAGCTTGAATTATTAACTCATTAATATTATTAGTAAACTCATTTAAAGAAACTCTAACCTTATCTTCTTTATTTAAATATACTGTATCATTTATACCAATAGCAAACACTACCCATTCAGGCTCTCTAGCTTTAGCTTCTATATTAAACCTTTTTAAAACTTGTTCGGTGATGTCTCCTGAAATACCTACATTATATACTCTGTGGTCACGACTTTGTTTACGTAAATACAAAGCTAGTCTATTAACCCAACCACCTAACTTATCATCACCAGCGCCATAGACAATACTGTCTCCCCAAATACATATTCTTTTAGTATTCATAGTTTATTTTTTATCCACCGATTAACTATATCATATAATTCATCAAGGTGTTTTTTATCTCTAAAGGTATGTGGTGAACCTTTTATAACATGAAGTTCTTTGTCACCTAGTAATTTTTCAAAAAGTATCTTTTGATGTTCTATTGGAGTCGGAACATCTTTATCGCCAGCTATTAATAATACTGGCATAGTTAACTTATCAACTTTATCTAATAAATTATATTTAAGACGATCTTCCATATGCTGCCACTTTAATTTTTTTGTTATGCCAGAAAAACTTTCTTTAATTTGATAACCTTTCTCTTTCCAATCTGCTAATTTTTCCTTACCATGAGTTTTAAAACTTAACTCTCCTGAAACTACTGTAGATATAGGAGCTATAGCTTTAATTTGTTCAGGATAATTTTCAGCATACAAAGCAGTACTAATACCGCCTAAACTATGACCTGCTAAAATAAATGGTTCAGTGTACCAACTTTGATCTTTAGACCAAGTTATAACATCCTCTAAGTCTTGATAATAATTTGTAATTGTAGCATTTTCATAATCTCCACCACTAGCACCAAAACTATTTGTAGTATCAAAACTAACTACTATATAATTATTATCTTTAAAGGCTTTAACAATTGTTTGAATATGGGACTGTTCTTTAGCTCCACCTAAGCCATGCATAACAAAAACTAAACCTGCTGGTTCTTTAACTTGTTCTACTAACACAGCTATTTTTTCTTTCTTTCTGTTCTTTATTCTCATATATCTCTAGCTAAATTATCTATATCCCCTGCCCCTATAAACACTAAGACAGTATTAACAGGATTTATCTCTTTTATAATTTCTCTAACTGTCTTAAAATCTGGAGCATAATATTTTTTGTTATGATGCATTGCTTTAACTAAATCTAAACTACTAACTGATTCATATTCTTTATCTTCCCGACCACTTACTTTGTATATTTCATTAATAATTACTTGATCAGCTATATAGAATGACTTAGCAAATTCTTTAAGTAATGTTTTAGTACGATTATGATGATGAGGCTGAAAAATAGCAATTATCTTCTTGTCTGGATAGAAATCTTTAGTAGCTCTTAATAATCCTTGAATAGATTCTGGATGATGAGCATAGTCAGATATAATTAAATTATTCTTCAACTTGCCTACTAATTCAAATCTTCTCCAGGTACCTTTAAATTCATTTAGACTATTCCAGATCTGATGCTTATTAACTCCTAGCTTGTCAGCTACAGCTATACTAGCTAAAGCATTGTAAATATTAAATTCTGCTGGTACATGTAAATCTACATTAATATCTTGTACTTTAAATTGTTGTAAGCCTGGTTTAACTTGTAGGTTACTGAAACTATAGTCTCCTTTCTTACCAAAAGTTAATATATTGTTGAATTTAATACTATCACTATCTTTGTCATCACTATTTTTGATTAACAAACCATCTTTAGGTAGCTTATCAACAAACTGTTGAAAATGTTTCTTTATATATTCCTATTCTTTTAAGTATTTTAATTGATCTTCATCAATATTAGTTAGAACAACTATATTAGGTTCTATCTTCAGCATATTAGCTTGCCATTCACAGGCTTCTACTACTAATATATCTGATTTGCCAAAACGAAAGTTAGAACCCCATTGTGGCACTAAAGAGCCTACTATGACTGTAGGATCTAAACCAGCCTTTTCCAGCATCAAGCCTAACATAGCAGTAGTAGTAGTTTTACCATTAGTACCTGTTACAGCTATTGTCTTGTATTGTTTACTTAACAAACCTAAAAACTCAAAGTAAGTATACACTGGTATATTTAATTCTTTAGCTTTTAATAGTTCTATATGATCATCAGGCAAAGCAGATGAATAGATAAATAGATCTATATTAGAAGAAATATTAGACTTCTTTTGTTTGAAGTTAATTTGTACATGCTTATCTAACAATCTTTTAGTAACTTCGGACTCTATTAAATCAGAACCTGCTACTTCTTTCTTTAAGTTAAGAAAATAGTAAGCTAAGGCTGATAATCCAATACCACCAATACCTGCTAAATATACTTTGTTAATGTTTTCTAACTTCATCTATTAATTTAATATATTTACTAACTGCATCTTTAGGAAATAATTTATTTAAATTACTACCTAAATCATCACGTAACTTAGAGTTCTCTAGTAATTTAGACAAATACCTATCTAGCACATGATTAGAATCTTGTTTAACAGTTAAAGCAGCATTATGTTTAGCTAAAAAGGCTGCATTCTTTTCCTGATGAGTATTAGGCATTGGTATTAGCACTAAAGCTTTTTTAAGGAAAGCTGCTTCAGTAATTAATGAAATACCAGCTCTAGATATTATTATATCTGCTCTAGATAGTAACTCCATCATACCATTTAAAACAAACTTATGAGGATGATAACCATCTAAATACAGCTTCTGATTCCAATTTATCTCTCCTAAGATATGATGTACTTCATACTTCTTTAATAGTTTAGGAATGAATTCTGATACAAAAGTATTTAAACCTCTGGCCCCTAATCCTCCACCAGTAATAATAACAATTGGTTTACTAACAGATTCTTCTTTTAACTTTCTCACAGGATTACCAGTAACTACTACTTTCTTCTGATTAAAATCTTGCTTCTGTTCCTCAAAAGTAACTGTAATCTTGTTAACAAAAGGAGCTATTAATTTATTAGCTAAACCTACCTTTATATCCTGCTGATGAGCTATGATAGGAATTCTTAAAAACCAAGCAGCCAAAACTACTGGTACTGCTACAAAAGAACCAGCTGTTAAGACTATGTCAGGCTTAAACTTAGTTAAAATCCAGATACTCTGCCAAAAAGCTATTTTAACCCTAAAGATATCTAGAAAGTTCTGCCAATCAAAATAGCGGCGTAATTTACCGCTATATATCCACATATATTCAATTAGCTTGCTAGTAACTACTCTTTTTTCAGGACCATTCTTGGTACCAACAAAAAGATAATCCGCATCATACTGTTCAGTAATAGCTAATAAAGGGCTTACAGAACCTAGTGTTCCTCCACCGACTAATAGTATTTTTGGCTTCTTATCTTTCATATACTGTGTGTTTAGATATATTAACCAAAATACCCATAGCAATCAAGGTCACTACTAAATTAGAACCTCCTAAGGATATAAATGACAAAGGTACACCAGTTAGAGGTAATAACTGTAACATACCAGCAATATTAACAAAAACTTGGACAGCTAACCAGATAGTAATACCTAAAGCTATTAACTTAGCAAAATTATCTGGTGAATGCTTAACTATTTGAAAACCTCTGTAAACTAAAGTAGCAAATAGTAGTAAAAAGATAAGGGTAAAGATAAAACCTATTTCTTCAGCAATTATTGGGAAGATAGAATCATTAGCAGGTTGAGGTAAATATGATTTCTGACGAGAAGAACCTAGTCCTGCTCCAAGCCAACCTCCAGAACCTATAGCTATCAATGATTGCTTTATCTGCCAGCTAATTCCCTGGGGATCTACTTCTGGATTTAACCAGGCAACAAACCTATTCATTCTGTAGGGAGCAGCTTTGATCATAGCAAAGAAAGCTAGTGCACCAGCTGCTATTATAACACTAAAGTGTTTCCAATTAACTCCAGCAGAAAAATAGATAGCTAAAGATATTATGACAATAATACTTAAGGTACCAATATCAGGCTGAGCAATTAGTAAAACACTTATTAATCCCAATAAAATTACAAACCAAATAGTAGTTGATAATTTTTTAACTCTCATGCCTAATCTATCAAACCAACCGGCAAGAAAGATAATAAAAAGTAATTTAACTAACTCAGAAGGCTGGAAAGAAATACCACCTAATATTATCCAGGATCTAGCTGTACCAAATGTATTATTAAGATTAGTAAAGAATACTAATAATAAAAGTGCAAAAGAAAGAATTAAAAATACTGGAGCCCATTTCTTGTATATTTCATAATTAATCCTAACTGCTATATAAAAACCAAGTAGCCCTAACAACAAACCATGAGTTATTTGTTGTTTAAGATAATAATAGGTATCAAAGTGCTTGTAAAAACCTAAAGTAGCTGAAGCAGAAGACAAGAATAACAAACCTAAAAATAATAAAATACCTAAAACAATTAGCAGAGTAAAATCAGGTTCATGCCCTTTACCTCTTCTATCTGTAAATGGTTCTAAGAACCAGGTTAGAAAATTATTTCTTTTTCGTCGCACCATGAATTAATTGATCAAATTGTCTAGCTCTATCAAATTCATTAATAAACATATTAAAACTAGTTGCAGCTGGTGAAAAAAGAATACAGTAATCTTCTTTAGTAGAATTACTAATAGCTAATTGCCAAGCTTTCTTTAAACTACTAACATTAGTAATCATTCTAGTATATTTAATCTTCTTTAGTTCTTTAATTAATTTAGTACTACCACTACCTGATAGTAGTATTAAACTACTAACTGTCTTTTTAATTTGTTTAGCTAATTGTTTGTAGTCTAATCCTTTATCTTCTCCACCAGCAATTAAAATAGTATTAGATGGTAAAGACTGTAAAGCAGCTAAAGTAGCATCAGGTGTAGTAGAAGTAGCATCATTGTAGATAGCTAAGTTATTTAACTTGCCTTTGTATTCAAACCTATACTCAATTCCTTTAAAACTATTAACAGCTTTAGCAATTACTTTGTTATCAATCTTTAATAATTTAGCTACAGTAATACTAGCTAGAATATTAGCTAGATTATGATTACCAAGTAATTTAATATTATCAATACTCATTACTAAAGAATTATTAAAGTAAATATTATTTTTCTTTAAGTAAGTTCCTTTAACTTTTTTAGTTAAAGAAAAATAATATATTTTATTTTTAGTTTGT
>DAOVVF010000159.1 GCA_030632225.1 Candidatus Parcubacteria bacterium | reverse complement strand
GCCCATTCTTGGGCTTTTTTGATTAATTCAGTATCTGACAACTTAGCTATTTTTAACTTCATTAAGCCAGTTTGTTTAGTGCCAAATATTTCACCAGAACCTCTTAATTCTAAATCTAGTTCTGATAGTTTAAAACCATCATTAGTCTTAGTTAAAGCTTTTAATCTTTGAGTAGTTAATTTAGAACCATCAGTAGTAAATAACAAACAAAAGCTGGCTATATTATTACGGCCTACTCTTCCTCGGAATTGATGTAATTGGCTTAAACCAAATCTTTCAGCAGATTCAATTACCATCAAGGTAGCTCCAGGAATATCTACCCCTACTTCTATAACAGAAGTAGCTACTAAGATAGGGAATTTATTATCTTTAAAATCCTGCATTATAGTTTCCTTTTCCTCAATCTTTAATTTACCATGCAGTTTTCTAATCTCTAAATCAGGAAATATTTCTTTATTAAGTTTTTTGTATTCCTTAGTAACTGATTTCACTCCTAGAACATCACTTTCATCAATCAAAGGACAGATAAAGAATACTTGTTGTTTAGATGCTATTTTTTCTCTGATAAAACCATAGGAGTCTTTTCTTTTCTTCTCAGGCACTAAGAATGTTTTTATAGCTTGTCTACCAGCTGGTTTTTCTTTAATCAAGGAAATATCTAAATCACCGTATAAAGTTAAAGCTAAAGTACGAGGTATAGGAGTAGCAGTCATTGATAGTAAATGAGGTGCTTTATTATCAGGATTTTTATGTTTTAAAGCTTGTCTTTGCTCTACACCAAATCTATGCTGTTCATCTATAATCACCAGAGCTAAGTTATTAAATTCACTTTTATCTTGAATTAAGCTATGAGTACCAATAACAAATTTTATATCTCCTGATTTTAATTTTTTTAACAGTTCATTTTTCTTTATATTAGTATTATCACCTAATACTTGTCTAGTTCTAGTAAATAAAGCTATTTGTTCTTTAGGTAATAGTTTTTGAGCAGTAAAGAAATGTTGTTGGGCTAATATTTCTGTCGGAGCCATTAAAGCTACTTGTAAATCTTGATTAATAACATTCAAAGCAGCTAACATAGCTACTACAGTTTTACCAGAACCAACATCACCTTCTATTAATCTATTCATTGGCTGATCTTTATTTAAATCACTTAAAGTTTCTTTTAAGGTAGCTTCTTGATCATTAGTTAAAGTAAAAGGTAAATTATCTTTAGCCTCTTTTATTACAGCATCTTTTATAGCTATATTATATGTATTCTGTTTTTGATAGTCTTGTTTAGCTAATTGATACTTGCATTGTAAATAGAATAGTTCTTGGAATTTTAATCTTTGACTAGCTTTATCTAATTTATTCTCATCATTAGGAAAATGAATTTCCTGCAAAGCTTCATGTAGCCAAGGATATTTTTCCTTATTTAATAAATCAACCGGCAGAGGGTCATCTATATATGGAGCTTTTTTCAAAGCCTGATCTATTAAAAACCTTAGTTGTTTTTGAGTTATCTTACCGCTTAAGTG
>DAOVVF010000092.1 GCA_030632225.1 Candidatus Parcubacteria bacterium | reverse complement strand
TCTACTGCTACAAAAGTAGCAGCTGCTAATAAAGCAATGATAGCTATAACTATTATTAATTCTACTAGAGTAAAGCCTTTGTTTGACATGTTATTTTATCTAATAACTCTAATTGTTTCACTATTGTAAGTTTCACAAGCGCCAATTATAACAACACCGGTAGAATCTTCGTAGAAATAATAATCAGAAGCACCAACTTCAGGACCTTGCGGATCATCAGGAATATCACCGATATATGCGCTAGGTGAACTAGTTACTAAGCCCCATAAATTAACCATAGCTGTAGTATCAGTAGCTGTACAAGTATCAGAACCATAACTACCGCCAGTACTAGCATCAATTTCATAAGTTGTGCCTGAATAAGCAGCACCCAAACCTATTGTTATAGTACTATGATCTGTTTTCCATAATTGATATGCATCAGCTATAGCAGTAATATCTGCCCAGCGTTGAGCATTTCTAGCATCTCCTAATCTTTTAACTGGATCTACTGCTACAAAAGTAGCAGCTGCTAATAAAGCAATGATAGCTATAACTATTATTAATTCTACTAGAGTAAAGCCTTTGTTTGACATGTTATTTTATTTTTTTATGTTATCTATATTATATAATAAAGTCCTTTATTTAACAAGTCTAATAACCTCACTATCATAAGTCTCGCAAGCTCCTATAATCAATCTGCCCAAATCATCTTCGTAGAAATAATAATCTGTACTACCGCCATCTGGTCCATCTGGATCATCTGGAATATCACCAATATAGCCATCTCTAACTAGCCAATGAAGTTCTACATGAGTTAATCCAGCATCTGTACTAGTAGCTGTACAACCAGCTGGAGCAGCTCCTGTTGTACTAGCTGTAGTTCCAATATAGTAAGTGGCACCAGATGTAGTACTAGTTACATAAGTACCACTATTATCTACTGCATATTTAGTAAAAGCATCCAAAATAGAAGTTATATCAGACCAACGTTGAGCATTTCTAGCATCACCTATTCTTTTAGCTGGATCTATTAAAGCAAAAGTAGCTACTGCTAAGACAGCAATTATTAAAACAACTATTACTAATTCTATCAATGTAAATCCTCTATTATTCATTGTGGCTTATTTAATTTTAAAGTAGCTCTTAATCTAAAATCATCAAATTTAGTATCTCCACTTCTGTCTTTAATACGTTCTATTATTTCATAACTAAGATCAACTACATTCCAATCAGCTAAATATTTTTTATCCTCTGTTAAACTATTAAACATTTTTTCTTTTGTTTCTTCTTTTGATACAGATGACAAAATATATTTAACTGTTACTGCTACTGGTGTATTAGTTGCAAAATCTTCTTCTATAGGAATAGTATTAACTATTTCCGTACTAAGAATATGGGGTAGAAGATATAGTTTATCATTTTTATAGGTTGTATTAATACCCGCTAAAACCTGCCCTTCTAATTTATTTTGTATATTATCTATAATTGATTGATATGAAGTTCCTGCTCCTTTTCTAGTTTCTATAACTTCAAAAGGATCAAAAGCAATTAAATTAGGTGTCTTTTGATCATCATCTATACTAGCTATTATATTCCTGCTAAAGATATATTCATCGGGCCTTAATTGATTAGCTATATAGTTTTTAGTTGAAATAATTAAACTATTTACATAGTTAATAATTGGTGCTTTAAAAGTAAAAAATATACCAGCTAAAATTAATATAATAGCTATAATAATCAAAGGGTACTTAAAATCAGAAGCTTTAGCTGTTTTTAAACTCTTAAATTTTTTAGATAAATTCTCTCCAGTACTTTGTTTATAGAAATTAATATCTACTTTTTTACTATGCGCTAATCTAGCCAAGCCTAAAGCATTAATATACTTGGTAATAGCTATTGGTTTAGGAAATTCTTTATCTTCTAGAAAAGCTTTTCCTATAGCTACTGGTAAATTTAAATTCTCACCAAAATATTTATCAATACCTCTCATTTGAGATGTACCACCAATTAATACTAATTGCTCTATCTTTTGTTGATGAGCATCTTCATAGTATCTTATAAATTTCTTTAATTCATCAGCCAAAGGCTGTAATTGCCCTTGAACTACCAACATTACCTCTCCGTCTCCCTCTGCAACCAAACCAGTAGTAAATTTCTTTTCTTGTGCATTAGACATAGAAATATTATATTTCTCCATCAAAGCTTTGGTAATATTATGTCCAGCTATATTTATATTAATGCTATCCTTAATAGTATTCTGATCAAAAACAGAAGCAATAGTTGTCCTAGAACCTATATCTAATAACAAAGTGGTTTTCTTCTTAAGATTATCATCTAAACCAACAAAAGAAGAAAAAGCTTCAGTAGTAATACCAACTACTTCTATATTCATATCTTCAAATACTTTTACCATTACTTTTATAACATCCGCTTCAGCAGCAGTATAGAAAACATCTCTCATATTATCTTTAATCCCTAGTGGTTTAATAGCAAACTTTAATCTATCAGAAGCTTCTGGTATAAGTTCCTCTGCCTTATGTTGAGACGCTTCTCTTAGTTCTTTATCTTTAATACTTTTTGGTAAAGATAATATTCTAGTAAAAGTCTTTGATTCTGGCACTGATAGAAAAACCTTCTGTGCTTTAATAGCTCTAGGCTTAGCATTAGTAAATAGCTTAACTAAAGCTTGCTTTAGCTTATCAGGACTTAAAATACGACCATCATCTACAATGTCTGGTGATAGTCTAAAACGAGAGTAAGCGGCAACACTAAAACCTCTACCCTTTTTATTAAGTACTATTGCTTCTATAGAAGCATCTGAAATGTCTAAACCAATAATATTTGACATATATATATTATACTATTTATATCTAAAAATTAAAAACAGAGTTTAGAACAGCTACTACAATCAGCTTCGCAATAATACTGGGTAACAAGACAACCAACTGGATCCTCTTTATATGTCACAGATTCACCGCACCAATTACCTGTATAATCACAAGCCTCACTTAAAGCATACTCTGATGTACAATCATAATTACAAAAAGTGCCATTATGAACTACACCGTCTCCGCAAGCTTCAGTAGTAGTATCGCCATCATCACAAACTTCAGTTAAAGCAAGCGCTGATGTACAATCATAATTACAAAAAGTGCCATTAT
>DAOVVF010000160.1 GCA_030632225.1 Candidatus Parcubacteria bacterium | reverse complement strand
GCTTGTCTAGCTTTTAGAACATCTAATCCCTTGTATTTAGTATTTAGTAGCTTACCTTGTTCATTAATTAATTTAATAACTTCTAATTTATGCTTTTGAGCTAAATCAAAATCAACAGCACTATGTGCTGGAGTAACACCAACTACTCCTGAACCAAATTTCTTGTCAATTGATTTATCAGCAACAACTTTTACTTTTATCTTAGATCCAGCTAAATTAATATCTAGAGTTTGTCCTACATATTTCTTGTACCGCTTGTCACTAGGATGTATAGCTACTCCTGTATCAGCTAATTTAGTTTCTGGCCTAGTGGTAGCTACAGTAAATGGCCCATATTTAATATAGTATAATTTAGAATCTGTTTCTTGGTGTTCAACTTCATCATCAGCTAGGGTAGAAGCACAACGAGGGCACCAATTTACTATTCTGTTACCACGATAGATTAATCCATCTTTGTACATTCTAACAAAAGCTTCTGTAACAGCTTGTGATAGTCCTTGATCAAAAGTATATCTTTCTCTAGACCAATCACAAGAAGAACCCATTTTCTTTATCTGATTCCTAATAGTTCCCTGAGAATCAGCTACATAGTCTTTAACTTTTTCTAAAAACTTAGCTCTGCCTAATTTATGCCTATCAATGCCTTGTTTAGCTAATATTTTTTCTACCTTGGTTTGGGTTGCTATAGCGGCATGATCTGTGCCAGGCAGCCACAGTGTTTTAAAACCTTGTAATCTTTTGTAACGGATAATTAAATCTTCGTAAGTTAAAGCAGAAGCATGACCTAGGTGTAAAATACCAGTAGCATTAGGCGGCGGCATAGATATAGTAAAAGGTTTACCTTTTAAATTATCAGGATTAAATAAGCCAGACTTTTCCCAAGTCTTGTAAATATCCTCTTCATATTGTTTGGCTTCGTAAGCCTTGGCTAATTCTTTCATTTATCTACACTTATCTTTCTTTTTTTCTCATCTATATATTCAAAATATATTTTAATAGCTCTATCTGGTAAACCTATTATCTTGTCAGCCCATTCAATAACTACTAGAACTTGCTGATCAATAATATAATCTCCTAAACCAATATCTATTAAATCTTCTGGTGCTTTTAAACGATAGCAATCTACATGAACTAGTTCCTTAATATGCTTCTTCTCAACATCATAAGCTCTAAGTAGGACAAAAGTAGGACTAGTAACATTTTCTTTAATACCTAGAGCCTTAGCTAGAGCTTTAACAAAAACTGTCTTACCTGTGCCTAAATTACCGTATAGAGCAATTAATTCACCACCCTTAAGCTTCTTAGCTATATTATTAGCTACCTGACCTGTTTCTTTAAGACTAGAACTAGTATATTGTAACATTGTTTTTTAATTATATTCTATTTTTAGTTAATTGCCAATTAGCTTTTGCTTCTAATTTTAGTATCTTTTTATCTTTCAATAACTTAGCTTGCTTGCTTTGTATTTGATAGTAAGCAGCTGTAGCTATCATAGCTGCATTATCACCAGTG
>DAOVVF010000117.1 GCA_030632225.1 Candidatus Parcubacteria bacterium | reverse complement strand
GAAGACATTGGTCAAAAATACAATGTAACTAGAGAAAGAGTTAGACAGATTGAAAATAGCTCTTTAAAGAAAATTGTTAAAGGTTTTGATCAAAGTTACCTTAAAGAAATTGAAAAAATTGCTAATACAACTTTATCTGAACATGGTGGTATGATGTCAGAAGACAACTTAACTAAGGAACTACTAATGATTCCTGGTGATAGTGAAGATAATCGTGCCGCTATTAAATTTATCTTAAATCAATTACTAGATCATCGTTTTTACTTAGTTAAAGATTCTAAAGATCATTATTCTTTCTGGAAAACTCCAGAATCTTCTGTAGAAGTATTTACTGATGCTATTGATAATGTAACAAGTATTATTAAAGAACATGACAAGCCAATTACTTTAGATGATTTAATTGATAAGGTTAAAGAAGCTGAATTCTATAAAGCTAATGATGATTTAACTGATAAAGTAGTTGTTAACTTTATCTATATTACTAAGAAATTAGATTACAACCCTTATGAAGAATGGGGTTTAACTCAATGGTCAGCTATTACACCAAAGAGAATGAATGATAAAATTTACTTAGTATTAAAGAAAAAGCAGAAACCAATGCACTTTACTGAAATTGCTAGTGCTATTAACGAAAGAAGATTTGATCATCGTAAAGCTTTTCCAGCTACTATTCATAATGAATTAATCTTAGATAATAAATATGTATTAGTAGGACGTGGTATTTATGCCCTGAAAGAATGGGGATATAAACCAGGTGTAGTTTCTGATGTTATTGTAGATATTATAAAGAACTCTAATAAACCATTGTCTAAAAAAGAGATTATAGAAAAAGTAATGGATAAAAGAATGATTAAAGAAACTACTATTACTTTAGCTCTGATGAATAAGAGTTTATTTGCTAAAGACGAGAAAGGAAGATACTCACTTAAACAAGAATAAGTATAATATAATTTAATAAAAACAGCCCTTGAATATTTTTAGGGTTGTTTTTTATCACTTAGACTTTAAAAAAATCCCTAAAAAAGGTATAATATAGTAGAAATATTATTTATCCAGAATAATGGAATTTATATTTGATCCAACAACGTTTATCCTTTTAGGACAAAAACCACCTATAGAAATAATGTGGATATTATTTAGAGAGGGTGGTTGGATTGTATTTACTATAGTAATGATCTACGGAGCTTATTTCTATTGGTTAATGAAACAGCAACATAGATGGTATGCTACTAATAAATATATACTATTAGCTATTGATATACCTAAGGATACTGAACAAACTCCTAAAGCAGTCGAACAACTATTTTCTACTATCTCTGGAGCTCATAAGCCTTTAAGCGCTAAAGAAATATACTTACAAGGTAAACTTCAATTATCCTTTCAGTTTGAAATTATTAGTATTGATGGCTATATCCAATTTATAATCAGGACCCCAACGCAATGGAGAGATTTAGTAGAAGCTGCTGTTTATTCTCAGTATCCTGATGCAGAGATAACCGAAGTAGAAGATTATGTTGGTACAGCTCCTAATGATTATCCTAATGAAACTCACAACATCTGGGCTACAGAGGTAATTCCTACTGTAAGTGATGTTTACCCTATCAGAACCTACAAATACTTTGAAGATATGGTTTCAGGTGAATTTAAAGATCCAATAGCTTCTTTACTGGAAACAATGAGTAAGGTACAGAAAGGAGAGCAAGTTTGGTTACAATTCATAGTTAAACCTACTGGTTTTGATTGGCCTAAAAGAAGTCTAAAAGAAGCTTATAGAATTGCTGGTAAGAAATTACCTGAAGAAAAAAGCTGGTTAGAAAGAGTATTAGGACCATTATTTGGACTATTCTTTATATCTACTGGTGAAACTATGTTCTTTCAGCATGGCTTAGAAGCTGAAAATGCTAGAGATAAGAAAAGAGATGAATTACCTAGTTTAATGCTTCACTTAACTCCTGGTGAAAAAAATACTGTGCAAGCTATTGAAGAAAAAGCATCTAAGAATGGTTTTGAATGTAAAATACGTTTAATCTATATATCACCTAATGAAATATATCATGCAGATAGGGTAGTATCTTCAGTCTTTGGTTCTATAAAGCAATTTAATACTTTAGATTTAAATAGCTTTAAACCAGATCCTAGAACTAAAACACAGATCATGTACTTATTTATTAAATATCGTTTAGGCTTAAGACGTAGAAATATAATGTCAGCATACAAGAGGCGTAGTGGATTATCTGGACATGCTTACTTTATCTTAAATACAGAAGAATTAGCTAGTATTTGGCATTTTCCTAGTAAGTATATTAAAACACCTTCTCTACAAAGAACAGAGTCTAAGAAATCTGAACCTCCGTTCTCTTTGCCAGTAGCTACTGAAACCACTCAAAAAGGAGTAGAAGTTAATGAAGAATTAAGAAGACAATTAAATACTGAAGCATTTGATGTAGATTTAGCAGATAAACACTTTGAGGAAAAATT
>DAOVVF010000152.1 GCA_030632225.1 Candidatus Parcubacteria bacterium | reverse complement strand
GCTGCTATAGGAGCTGACATACCAATTGGTTCAGCTTCTGGACACATGATTGTTGATATGGGAGGAGGCACTTCTGAAATTGCTGTTATCTCTTTGGGTGGTATTGTAGCTAATACTTCTGTTAGAATTGGTGGTAATAAGTATGATATAGCTATTGGAGAGTTTATTAAAAAGAAATATAATTTAGCTATTGGTGAAAGATCAGCTGAAGATGTAAAGATAAAGATTGGTTCTGCTCAATTTCTTCCAAAGGAAGAAAGGTTAAAAATGGATATTAAAGGTAGGGATATGATTACTGGCTTGCCTAGAACTATTAATGTTAGTTCTGATGATGTAACTGAAGCTTTACAAAATGAATTACAAGCATTAATCTCTGCTGTTAAATCAGTACTCTATCAGACTCCGCCAGAATTATCTGCTGATATTATGGACAAAGGTATGGTACTATCAGGCGGTACAGCCCTCTTAAGGAATATGGATAAGCTATTAGCTCAGGCTACTGGAGTACCAGCTTATGTTGCTGAAGATTCTTTACTATGTGTAGCCAGAGGCACAGGTATTGCTTTAGAAAACTTAGAGTCATACAAGAGAAGTATTTTATCTGCTAAATAAATATATGCTAAGAATTGGTTTAGAAGCTAGTCGAGCTAACAAAGAGTATAAGACTGGTACAGAATGGTATGCTTGGCATCTATTACAACAATTTAAAAAACTAGATACAGATCATAGTTTTTTTGTTTATTATAATCAAGAATTAGCTAGTCAATTAAAACAAGCACCAGCTAATTTTAAGTTTGTCCAATTAAAGTGGCCTTTGAAAAAACTGTGGACTCATATACGTTTAGGTTTTAAATTACTTACTAAACCAGTTGATAAGTTTTTGTTTACTAATGCAGTACCTTTGTTAAGCAGAGGGGAAGTAATAGTTACTATTCATGACTTGGGCTTTTTAAAGAACCCGGAACTATATCATCCTTTAGAAAGAATTTATCAAAAATTAGCTCATAATATAGCTATTAGCAAAGCTAAGAAGATAATTACTGTTTCCGAAGCTAGTAAACAGGATATTATAAAATACTATCCAAAAGTTAAGGATAGAATAAAAGTGATTTATTTAGGCTGGGATGAAGAAGATTTTAAACCTGGAGTTAGTGATAGTATAAAAGAGAAATATAATTTACCAGATAATTATATATTGTATATAGGCAGAGTAGAAACTAAAAAGAATATACAGAATTTAATAAAAGGATATAAGCTATTAAAAACAGATTGGCCTTTAGTATTAGCAGGCAGACCTGGTAATTATGGCTATAACGAAATAAAGAAATTAGCTAATGACAAAGTAATTTTCTTAGGTTATATTCCACAGACAGACTATCCTCAGTTATTAGCTTCTGCTAAGCTATTTGTCTTTCCTTCTAAGTTTGAAGGGTTTGGTATGCCTATACTAGAAGCAATGGCTTCAGGAGTACCTGTAGTTTGTTCTGATATGCCTGTATTACATGAAGTAGGTAATAATGCAGTTAGTTATTTTAATCCAGATGATATTAATGATATAGCTGAGAAATTACAAAATTTAATTGATGATAGGGGACTGAGGCAAGAATTAATAGATAGGGGATTGGAAAAAGTAAAACAATTCTCTTGGTCTAGATGTGCTAGACAAACATTAGAGTATATTTTAGAATAATATATTTGGTGTAGCAACAAGTGTGTTACTTTTTGTACTAATTGCCTGGTCTAGATTTATTATAAATGCTGCTATTAGCTTTACAATCAGCTTCTACTTCTTCTACTTCTTGTTATT
>DAOVVF010000156.1 GCA_030632225.1 Candidatus Parcubacteria bacterium | reverse complement strand
TTGCTCTGTGACGTCACTTTCTTCGACATCAAAGATTAGCGATGCCGTAAAATTGTGGATATCTTGATTATTCTTAAAAGCCTTAATTAAAGCTTTATTAGCAGAGACTCCACCAGCTATCATAATAGATTTAACTTTGTATTCCTGAGCTGCTTTCTTTGTTTTAGCTACTAGAGTGTCAATAACGGCTTGCTGGAAAGAGGCACAAATATCAACTACATCTTTTTTCTTAACTTTTTTCTTCTTTTGCAGAGTATATAGTACAGCTGTCTTTAGCCCAGCTAAAGAAAAATTGTAGTTCTGACTACTAATCATTGGCCTAGGAAAATCATATGCTTGAGCATTGCCTTGTTTGGCTAACTGACTGACAATTGGCCCACCTGGATAACCTAAGTCTAATAGTTTAGCTACTTTATCAAAAGCTTCACCAACTGCATCATCTAAGGTTTGTCCAATTAACTGATACTTACCGTGTCCTTTCATCAAAATTAACTCTGTGTGTCCTCCAGAGACTATTAGTATCAAGCTAGGTAAGTACTTCTTTTCATTCTTAACTAACTCTTTGTTAGATAACCAATTAGAATAGATATGCCCCTCTAAATGATTAATAGCTAGCAAAGGAAGCTTGTTAGTATATGCTAAAGTTTTAGCTACGCTTAAACCTAACAACAAAGAAGTAACTAAGCCTGGTCCAGCTGTCACAGCTATATAATCTATCCCCTTTAACTTGTTCTTACCTAAACTAGAATCTAAGAGAGGTATAATCGTTTCTAAGTGCTTACGAGCAGCTACTTCTGGTACTACTCCACCATATTTACTATGTATTTTTACTTGAGAATACACCTGATCTTTAAGTAAATTTAAAGAGCCCTTGCTAGCTTGTAGTAAAGTAAGAGCTGTTTCATCACAAGAAGATTCAATGGCTAATATTTTCATATATATATTATATCAGATTAAACAAGATTAGAAAGTAAGGAATATTGACTAATAGATAATAGCATGTTAAATTACCAAGTCAATTATATTGCAGTTCTTTAAACTATATCCTCAACAAAAAGGAGTTTGTTTTGAAAAACATCATGGGAATACCTGATAAGTTAGCTGTTCTAGATCATTCTAAAAAAGAAGGTGAAGCAGGTCAATATGGAGCCTTTGGCCCAGAACATGCTGATGCTTTTGAAACAATTATCGACGATGCTCGAATCAAAGGTTGGGAAATTCGCTGGTATTGGATCAACATCACAACTAAGGGCAATAGAGAGAGGGTTCCTTTCAAAATCATTCGAACTGAAATTCCGCCTAACACAATCCAAAAACTGCACCATCATGAAACAGTGCATGAAGTATCAGTTATAGAAGATGGGGAACTCTGGTTCTATGACCATGAAGGAGACGAGGAATTCAAGTTTGATAATATTATACAAAATGGTTATGCTGTTCGAGCCGGCGAGATGGTTATAGAAGAACCAGGAATTCCTCATACTGTAGCCAATTTCAGTGGGAAACGAGCTACTTTTATAACCTACCAGGTTATCAGGACAGATGAAGAATTCGTAGAGGACAGAAAGTAATCAACTTTCTAAAAAGGGACCTATTAAATTAGGTCCCTTTTATATTCTCCTCATAT
>DAOVVF010000113.1 GCA_030632225.1 Candidatus Parcubacteria bacterium | reverse complement strand
TTTTGCTCATGATCATTTATTCCAGATAGGTGGTGCTGAAAGAGTCTTAGCAGTTCTAGCTAGTTTAGACAACAAAGCACCTATTTTTACTTTGATTAATAACAAGAATATAACTAAAGACTTGCTAAAGCAGGAGAATATTAAAACTTCCTGGTTACAAAAAATACCTGGCATCAATAGGTTATTTAAATATTTTCTAATACTAATGCCTAAAGTTTGGGAAAAAACTAATTTAGATAACTATGATTTAGTAATTAGCTCTTCTTCAGGTTTTGTTAAAGGAGTGGGTGTTAAAGGTAAACATATTAGCTATTGTCATTCTCCAACTAGATATCTATGGGATGACAAAGAAGAATATATTGGTAATTTACCAGAAGGTAAGCTGTTAAAAAAGTTTTTACCTAGGTTGCTAGATAAATTACAGACCTGGGATTTTATTAAAGCACAACAAGTAGATCATTTCATAGCTAACTCACAGTATATAGCTGACAAGATAAAGAAATATTACAAACAGCAAGCTATAGTTATATATCCGCCAATTAATGTAAAAGACTTTAGTTTGTCAAAAGAAACAGAAGACTATTATCTAATAGTCAGTCGTTTAAGACCTTACAAAAAAGTAGATTTAGCTATTAAAGCTTTTAATAATCTTAAATTGCCTTTAAAGATAATTGGCTCTGGTTCTGAATTAAGGAAGCTAAAAAGAATAGCCCATAGTAATATAGAGTTTTTAGGAGAAGTATCTGACAAAGAAAGGAATAAATATCTGTCACGTTGTAAAGCTTTTATCTATCCACAGATAGAAGATGCTGGTATTACAGCTGTAGAAGCTATGGCTTCTGGTAGGCCAGTAATTGCTTTTAAGAAAGGTGGTGCTTTAGAAACAGTTATTGAAGGACTAAGTGGTACTTTTTTTGAAGAACAAACTTGGGAATCTTTAGCACATAAAATACTTCGTTTTGACTCTGATCAGTATGATAGTCAGGTTATACGTGAATATAGTAAGAAATTTGATGAAGGTATTTTTAAAGATAAAATGCTTAAATATATAGCTAGTGTATGAATAGTAGATTAAAATTAGTAACTTTAGGTATTGTCCGAGATAATCAGGATAGAGTTTTAATTTGTCAAAGATATGAACCACAATTAGCAGAAGTACATTTAAAATGGGATCTGCCGGGTGGTACTAATGAAGTAGGAGAAAAATTAAAAGATACTTTAAAAAGAGAAATATTAGAAGAAACAGGTTTAGAAATAGATGTCCGTAATTTTATACCCAAGCCTATTACTAAAACTTGGGATTATCAAAGTCATAAACAGCATACTTTAGTATTATGTTTTAATTGTAAATTAATTTCTGGTGAGCTTAATTTAAATGATCATAAGATTAATAATCTAAAGTGGGTTGAACTAAATAAATTAAAGAGTTATAGTTTTTTATCAACTACAGATCAAATTATTAACACGCTAGTATGAATATAGGGATAGACATCAGAGCCTTAGGTAGAAAAAGATACAGTGGTGTAGGACATTATATCTATAGTTCTCTTAAATATATTTTAGCCAGAGATAAAGAGAATCAATATTATTTACTTAGTTCTGGTTTAAAGACTAGAGTTCATCCTAGTGTTAAGTTTAAACAAGATAATGTTCATTATGTACATATACCCTGGCCTAATAAATTATTAAATTTAAGTTTAGCTTTATGTTTAGGTCCTGATTTAACTAAAAAATTTCCAGTTAATATAGATGTTTTTTGGTTACCTAATATTAATTTCTTTAAATTTAATAAACAAGTACCAGTAATACTAACTATTCATGATTTATCTTTTCTACATAATAGAGAATTTTATTCCTTAAAAAGAAGAGTCTGGCATAAATTAGTTAATGTTAAACATTTAATTGCTAATAGTAAAAAGATAATATCTGTTTCTAAAAGTACTAAAAGAGATATAATGAGATTCTTTACTATTGAAGATGAGAAAATTCAGGTTATACATCCAGGAGCTAATGTGGTGAAGATGAATAAAGAACTAGCTAAAGAGTTAACTGGGCCATATAATCTACCACAAAAGTATTTTATCTACGTTGGTACTTTAGAACCAAGAAAGAATATTAACAGTATTGTACGAGCTTTTGAGAGATATCATAAGAAATATAAAGATACACATTTAGTAATAGCTGGTAGTCGAGGTTGGATATATAAAGGAGTTTTTAAGAAGATAAAACAAAAGCATTATATACATTATTTAGACTATATTGGCAGTCCGGTTAAAGATGCTTTGTATTATCTTAGTCAAGGTTTAATCTGGCCATCTTTTTATGAAGGTTTTGGCTTTCCTCCTTTAGAAGCTACCTATCACGGTATTCCGGTTATAACAAGTTTTAAAACTTCTTTGCCTGAAATAATGGGGCAACAAGCTATTTATGTAGATCCCTATAATGTATCTGATATCTATCATGCTTTGAAGAATTTAACAGAAGATGATAAATTAAGAGAAGATATAAAGAAGTCTGCTAAAGAGTTTAGAATACCTAATTGGCAGTATCA
>DAOVVF010000119.1 GCA_030632225.1 Candidatus Parcubacteria bacterium | reverse complement strand
TCCAAGAGTAAAAGACTGGGTGTTAAGCTATTTGCCGGACAAATTGCTAAAGCTGGTGCTGTTCTAGTTAGACAAAGAGGTACTAAATTTCATCCTGGATTAAATGTAAAAAGAGGTAAAGATGATACTTTATTTGCTAAAATAACGGGTACTATTAAATTTAGAAGACTAAAGAAAAAGAAATTTGATGGATCTCTTAAAGAAACTAAGTATATTGATGTAGAACCTGCTAAGAAATAATTATTTAAAAACCCGGCTTATGCCGGGCTTTTTTATACTTTCAAATATTTTCTAATCGCCATAGCAGTACTAAATATATTTAATACTGATAATACTAAGAATTGTACAACAAATATCTGAACAAAGTTATTCTGGAAATAACCTGCTAAATTAATTACCTGCGTATCCTGAAAATAATTAGTTAAAGAAGGTTGCAAAATATTAACTACTGGATAAACTACCGCTATAACTATCAAAACAGCTACTAAAGCATAAAAGACACTTTCTAATAAGAAAGGGGTTCTGATAAACCAATTGCCAGCTCCAACTAACTTCATAATAGTTATTTCACTCTTACGACTGTAAATACTAATACGGATAGTATTAAAGATGACAATTATAGATATCAAAACAAAGATTAAAATAATATACCAACTATACCTGTTAACAGTTTCAGATATGCCACTGATACTGGAAATAAAAGCTTCATAATCATGAAAAGTACTTTCTTTTACTAAATCCGTATATTGATCCTGTCCGACAAAATCTAAAATAACAGAATACTGTTCTAGATTATATGCTTGAATAGCTACTGAATAAGCAAAAGGATTTTCATCTTCCTCAAATATATCTAAAACTTTTTTAATATCAGAACTAGCATTAGACTGCTTGAATAGCTCCATATTCTGTTCAGGAGTAATTATCTTAGTTCTTTTAACTTCCTGTAAGTCTTCCAGAGCTATAACAAAATTTTCTACATCCTCTGCAGCTACTTCATAATTCATTTCTACTAGAATGTCTACTTTTTGTTCTACTCCTCGTATAGCAGCTTGTTTAATATAATCTACACCAATTAACAAAGTAACTGAAATAACAGCCATTAACATTAAAGTAATAGTAACTACTGATAGCCAGAAGTTACGGAAAAAGCCTTGTAAAGCAAATTTAATAATTCTTAATACCTTATGCATATTTTTATTTATAATAAATATCTACCATGAGCCTGATCAGATATGATATAGCCACTATCTAAAGTAATTACTCTACCTTTTAAGCTATTAACTACTTCCTTATCATGAGTCATTAATAGAACAGTAGTACCTAGACTATTAATCTTCTTTAATAAATCAACAATCTCTCTTGTGTTTATAGAATCAAGATTACCTGTAGGCTCATCAGCTATTAACAGCTTTGGTTTATGAACTAAACTTCTAGCAATAGCTACTCTTTGCTGTTCTCCACCAGATAATTGACTAGGATATCTATTTATCTTATCTTTCAAACTAACTAAACTAAGCATCTGAGCTACTCTTTCCCGTATTTCAGCTGTTTTAAAACCACAGGCTTCCATAGCAAAAGCTATGTTCTCAAAAGCTGTTTTCTTACTAAGTAATTTAAAATCTTGAAAGACAACACCTATTTGTCTCCTTAAAGTAGGTACTTCATTACCTTTAATCTTAGTAATATCCCAGCCTCCAACTATTAGTTTACCTTTATCAAATCTTTCTTCAGCTATAATTACTCTCATTAAAGTAGATTTACCTGAACCACTCTGTCCGACAATAGAAACAAACTCTCCAGGCTTAACATGCAGATTAATATCTCTCAAAGCATAAACATCTGTATTATATGTCTTATTTAGATCAAAAATCTTTAACATATTTTTATTTTAATATTTTCTTTTTATTTCTGCACCAGTTAAGTACATAGCTAGAAAATCATCTATATTTTTAGCTTTAATAAATATACTAGTAGCTTCCCACATCTTTTCTATACCATCTTCAGTGATTGATTCAAGATGCCAGATAATATATGCTCCTGGTATCATTACTATTTCACTATAATCACCTATTTCTAATTCTTTAATAGGCTCATAAAAATCAACTAGATTTCCTTCAGCTAACCAAATACTATTTTTAGCAAAGCTAACATCATTAGAAAATTCTTCAGCAACCTCTAGGTAGTCTCTACCTGACTCTAAAGCTTCATAAGCTAATTGAGCTTTTTGCACTCCTTCTGTATCATTGTAATTATCTAATAAATACTCATAAACTTTAGCTTCTAGGATAAAAGGAGTAATTACCAATCTTTGGTACTCACTAAAAGATAGATCAAAATCTTCTTGAGCTTTTTGTTTTAATGTTTCTAAATCACCTATTTGTTCTAAATATAAACTAACATCTTCTTCATTTACTCCTAAATCATATTCATCAGCTATACTATTTAACC
>DAOVVF010000150.1 GCA_030632225.1 Candidatus Parcubacteria bacterium | reverse complement strand
CTCCCCTGCTTATACCAGAAATAGGTAAGGAGCATTTAGATAAATTAGAACAAACAATTAAAGCATATCAGCAGCTAGAGCAAGAACTATATGCTGCTAAACCAGAAGTAATTATTATTATATCCCCTCATGGAGAAGCACGTGAGGGTTCTTTTACTATAGAGCAGAGTCCTAAATTAAAAGCTGATTTTAAAAAATTTGGTGATTTAGTAACTAAGTTAGAATTTAGTAATGATATTGGTTTAGGTTATCAAATAAAGGAATCCTGTGAAACTTCTTTGTCAATTATGTTAGTTTCCAGTAATCAATTACATTATGCCAGTGCTGTTCCTTTGTATTATCTGACTCATAATTTAGGTAATATAAAAGTAGTAAATATAGTATATTCAGATTTGTCTAGAGAAGATCATATTAAGTTTGGAGAGATTATTAAAGAAGAAGCTGAAAAATCTGGCAAGAGAACTGCTATTATAGCTTCAGGAGATTTGTCACATAAGTTACATCAGGATTCACCAGCTGGTTATTCTCCTCAAGCTCAAGAATTTGATCAAAGTATTATTAAATTAGTTAATGACAAGAAGATAAAACAAATTATTAATTTAGATAAAGAATTAATAGCCGAAGCTGGAGAATGTGGTTACCGTTCTCTGTTAATACTATTGGGAGTTATTAAAGATTTAAATTACGAACCAGAGCAATTAAGCTATCAAGCTCCTTTTGGTATAGGTTATCTAGTAGAAAATTTTAAATTAAAATAAGAAAAAAGACCGTTTTAAACGGTCTTTTTTGAATTCATTTGATGGTAGTAGCGTGTCTTTTGCCAATAACAATTAAATGGTTGTGTATTCGTTCAGTGGTAGGATATTTTTGTGCTAACCATTGAGCAGCTTTTGTTTTGCCAGCTGTTATCAGAGCACGCCTTAGATCCCAAGGTTTTACCAAGTGGGCATTAATTCTTTCAGTGAAAGTTTTACCTCCATTTAAACCAAGAAACAAAGTTTCTGGGCTAAAAGTATTTACTTCTATACCCACCATAGCCTGAAGTACTTCATCTGGTACTTCTTCACTCTTAGGCTTACTACTAATACGTATTAACAAAGTCTACCTCCTTTTTGAAACAAGAACAAAAATGTATATTAGCAAATATATTATCTATAGTCAAGACTATAGTTTATTTCTCCTACTCAAGAATACAAATAGTATAGCTATAATAACAGCAAGTACTCCAACACTAACAATTATATAAGGAGTATTAAAATTTCCTTGATTATTAAATAATACAGTAGCTAGAACTCCTAAAACAACTAGAATAATTCCAACAATAACTATACCAATAATTTTCTTTTGTTCTTCTGGAGAAGCTTTCTTTTTCTTTTTAGCAATCATGAATGGTATAAAGATAGCAATCCAGATAGGTAACATAGAAGTAATATTTTTTCCACTACTTTCACCAGAACCTCCACCAGTCTTTTTATCAAATATTAAATAAAAGACAATACCTAGTATTAAAGCAACAGCTAAACCAACAGCAATAGCTATACGTATATTTTTTTTAGGTTGATAACTTCTTCCATTTTTTTGCCATCTCTTTAAAGTAGGTATTTTTTCTTGGGCTATTTTTTTAGCTTCTTGTTCAGAAATATTCATTCTAGACATAGACATATGTGCTAGCTTTTCAATTTTTTGTTCCATTGTGATATCAGGTTCAGTAAATTTACCACCCTGCCAGCAATAACGGCAATACTCATGATTTTTAGAACCATCTTCATTGGTACCAAAGTCATTTTCTTTACACATCGCAAGCACACAACGTTTGCTGGGTCTTT
>DAOVVF010000090.1 GCA_030632225.1 Candidatus Parcubacteria bacterium | reverse complement strand
AAGAAAAAGAATAGTACACTAATTATAGTTGTTGAATGAGGACCAATATTAAAGATTAACAATAGTTTAGTAAAATAAATAGCAAAGATACGAGAACTTAAGCCAACTAAAGATTCTCTAGCTGGATTAGGAGCAGTAGTCTGACAAACAGCTCTTAGCTCCTTAAAAGAATATTGACTTATTTTTTTTTTCTTCCATTTTATTTTATTTAGCTAATCTTACTAAATGGTCTGCTAATCTTTGAGCTGACTGACCATCATGCTTATATACAAAATATTCAATTAACTTTTGTCTCCTATCTTCTCTTTTCTCTCCTTGCTCTAGAATTTCTTTCAAAGCTTGTAAAAACTCTGGTTCAGTATTAGCAGCCCATGTACCCCCTATAGAAGTAACTTCATTAATATAATCCGTAGTATATAGTCTCTTAGTTGAATAATTAGGATCTATATCTGGATTAACATCAAAATTAACATTAATGACAGGAGTATCACAAACTACTGCATCTAAACTTAATGTAGATGCTATATTAATACACAAATCAGCATGATGAAGAGAATTAAATAAATGATCTAGGTGAGCTATAGAAGCATCCCAATGATCTTTAAACTTCTCACTTTGTTTATCAGATCTATCAACTACAAAGCCTTTATACTTTTCTAAGTCAACAAACTTTTTAGTATCACCAAGATAACCTAGATGAGGCCTTATCAATATCTGAACCTCTTTTAATTTCTTCTCATCAATATATTTCTTTATTAATTCAATATATTCTGATTCATGAAAACAATTACCACCAGTAGAACCGTAAAGAATTATTTGCTTCTTAGAATCTAAACCAAATTTCTGACAAAACTCTTCTCTAGAAATTAATTTTTCTTTGTTAGTATAGTAATCAAATTGAGGTACACCAGTTACTAATACTTCCTCTTGTTTGTAGCCTTTATACTGTACAGCTTGTCCTTGCATAAAAGGGCTCCAGACTATCATATAGTCTGTTTTTTGGTGGAATAATATTTTAGATAGATTATCCCAACTCTTAGGCATATCTACTGTAGTTACCTTAAAACGTCTAGCACTCTTTAATACAGCTATATCTGATTCTGTATGAGCTGTGGTAGCAAATACTAAAGAAGGTTTATACTTCTCAAAAAGATAATCATGTTCTGGTTGAGGATTTAACTTAAAATCAAACCAACGAATTAATTTCTTGAAACCAGGTACATATTTCAAAGGAGCTAGAAATAGTATTCTAGGTAAATACAATATCTTTCTAGGTTGCTGTCCAGAAAATCTGTACTTGTATCTAACATGGACTGTTTGATTAAAAATACAGCCTTTTAGAAATTCTTTAATTACTCTTTCTAATTTATAGTTCTTAGGGCTAATCAAAGGTTCTAAATGTAAATCAGGATGCTGGTAAGCTTCAAAAAATTCTGTGTCTTTGTAGTTAGGAGTTAAACAAACTACTTTACAGCCTTGATCTAATACTTTACTAACAACACCTGAGTGAAAAAAGTTTCTAATCAGTGAACCTCTGGTAATTGAAATGAAAATTGTTGGTTTACTCATCTTTAATGAAGTTTAATATTTTCTTAGCCCTGTTGTGCCAAGTGTATTCTGCTACATCTTGGCGGGCTTGTTGAGAGATATCGCGCGCGATTTGGGGATGGCCCAAAACATATTTTATCTTCTCTGCCAGGTTATTTGCCTGATCCGGTTCAAACAACACAGCATTATTATCATTTAAATAATAATTAAAACTTTGTAAATTACTAGCTATAACTGGAATATTACTAGCCATATACTCAAATAATTTAATAGGTGTAGTATATTTAGCAGATCTTTCTTCCTGAGCAGTATTAGGTAAAGCTAGTACATCAGCTGACTTTAAATACTGAATAGCTTTAATATGAGGAACAAATTTCTTAATATATACATTCTTTAAACTATTATCTTCTATATATTTAATTAAGTCTTGTCTATCTTCATCCGTACCGCCAACTAAGACTACAGCTTGATCAATTTTTTTAGCAGCATCCATCAAAGTATATACTCCTTTCCATTTGTAGAAATGTCCGACATAAAGTATTACTTTATCTTCTTTAATGCCCATCTCTTTCCAAATACTTTTATCTTCTTGAACATTCTTAAATTCTTCTAGATCAACACCATTAGGTACTACTAAATAATTCTTTACACCATATTCTTTATATACCCTAGCTAAGTTAAAAGGAACAATTATTTTTTTATTTATCTTCTTTAAAAATATTTTATATATCCATAATTTAGATTTAGGTGGCTCATGATCTTCAAATACTACTGTCTTACCAAACAAAGTTAATAAATAACTGATTATAATCTCTCGAGAATAGATAACATCTTCTTTGGCTTTTAATCCTTGTATAAATGCTGTTAGGTTAAATAGTAATCTCTGCCACTTAAAATATAGTTTTTTATGTACTGTTTCTAGGAATCTTAGATAATTTGGTAAATAACTGATTATAAATTTTGTTTTTAAGTTGTAATAACTAAATATATCTTCTTGTATATAGTTTTTTCTTCTAGGAATTAATAGTCTTACTGTATTACCAGCTAAAGAAAAAGCTTCTAGCATTTTAGCAATCTGTATAGTATGAGCCTTCTCTGAGGGCATCCGAACATTAGCTATATACAAAATATTCATACTTACCACTTATTAATCTTATCAACTACCTTATCTTTAATCTTAAGGTACTTTTGGGTAGCTTTTTCCTCTAGCTCAGGTGAAATAACTCGTAAGATCTCTTTACCCATTATCCTGTACTGACCACCCACTTTATTAGCTCTAATCAAGCCTTTTTTCAACATCCTCTTGATAGTACTATCGGATATTTTAAGTAAAGATTTGGTTTCTGCAGTAGTATATACTGCATTTGGCTTTATTTCTTTAGATTCCATAGGATTTATAATAAAAAACACTATTTATGTATATCTATATACTACCAAATAGTGTCAATAGGTGTCAATAGGTGTCAATAAGTTTCAACAGGTATCAGATTAATTGTCAATAGTACTGGTTGTCTTATTAACAAAAAAATTTGTTTTTATTGCATCATTACTAGAAATCTAAATTACGGCCTGTTAATTTCTCTACTCTCTTAATGTCAGATTTATAAAAAATTATGTTTTT
>DAOVVF010000128.1 GCA_030632225.1 Candidatus Parcubacteria bacterium | reverse complement strand
TACCTTCAACAAGAAAATTAAGAGTACTAAACCTCCTATAATGTAGGGATAGTAAAGTGTACTATACTTCGTAATGAATTGAACGGCTACTAAGGTAAATGGTAAATCAACTTCAGCATCTTCAAAAATAGATACCATTTGTGGGAAGACAAAGAAAGCTAATAACAAGCTAACTGCTATCAAAGCTATTAAAACAATAATGGGATACATTAAAGCACTAAATACTTTACTGCGTAATTCCTTTTGTGATTTTAATCTATCAGCTAAATTACCTAATGTATCAGCTAGCATACCTGTACTCTCACCAACTTCAATAGTAGCTATAATCATTTCTGAAAAAACCTTTGGATATAATTTCATACCAGAAGATAATAACTGCCCATTCTCAACACTGTCTTCTAAATCCAATAGAATAGCTTTCATATACCTATTTTTGGTTTCTTTATGCAGAGTTTTCAAAGCCGGTGCTAAAGCTAAACCAGCTCTTAACATGGTAGAAAGATTATCAACAAATAACATTTTATCAGTTAAAGAAATTCTATTCATTAAACTAACTAAAGTTACTTTAGCCTTTTTAGACCTTTCTTTAATAACCTTCTCTTTGGCTGGTTTTATACCAACTCCTTTCTTTATTTCTTCTTTTGGTTTCTCCTTTGTTTCTTTTTTAGCTTCTTCTTTTGGTTTCTCCTCCTTTATCTTATCTGTATTATCAATTACGTGGTGTTTACTATCTAAATATTCCATATTTATTCACGTTTAATACTTATAACTTCTTCAATGGTAGTTATGCCAGTTAAGGCTTTTTGCATACCATCTTCAAATATATTAATCATACCCTCGGCCATAGCTGCCTTTTGAATTTCATTAGAAGGGGCACTATTGATTATTTTTTCTTGAATGGGTTCGGTATTTTCTAATACTTCTAAAACACTGACTCTTTTTTTGTAGCCAGAACCGCCACAACGTTCGCAACCTTTACCTTTGTAAAAAGTTAGCTCAGCAAATGATTTATACTTGCTTTCAATAATTTTTAATTCTTTAAAACGATGAAGCATTGCTTCTAAGTCAAACTCTTTACTTAAAACTCCTAACTCATTCTTAGATAATTTGTAACTTTGAATACAATTAGTACAAATACGACGCAATAATCTTTGGGCAATAACTACATTTAAGGTAGAAGCTATTAAATATGGTTCTACTCCCATATCTAACAATCTGGGCGGTACACCAGCTGCATCATTAGTATGTAAAGTAGATAAAACTAAGTGACCAGTTAAACCAGCTCTGACAGAAATTTGGGCTGTATCACTATCTCTAATTTCACCAATCATAATAACATCCGGATCTTGCCTTAATAAAGCTCTCAAGCCATTAACAAAATCATAACCTGCCTTTATATTAACCTGAGTTTGATTAATACGAGTAATACCATATTCAATAGGGTCTTCAATAGTACAAATATTGGTTTCTTCTGTATTTAAAATATTAAGAATAGTATATAGGGTAGTAGTTTTACCTGAACCAGTTGGACCACAAACTAAAATCATACCAAAAGGCTTTTTAATCTGCCTTTCTATTGCTTCAATATGCTTCTCAGAAAGACCAATATCAGATAAGCTCATATCCTGGGCTTCATCTGTCATTAATCTCATTTCTACTTTTTCACCATAAAAAGCAGGTATAACTGAGACTCTGACTGATTCTTCCTCATCTTCTACTTTAAAAGAAAAACGTCCATCTTGCGGCACTCGATGCTCATCAGTCCTTAAATTAGCTAAAATCTTGATACGAGCTACTAAAGCATCATGCACGCTAGAAGGCAATTCTACTTTATCATGCAATTCTCCATCTACTCTGAAACGAACTACAACAGCATCAGGCAAGGCTTCTATATGAATATCGGAAGCTTGTTCAAACATAGCTGACTCTAGAACAGCATCTATGATTTTAATAATAGGGACATCTGCCTTGTCTTCTTTCTTAGCTTTACCCTTTTCATCTGCCTGAGCCTGCTTATCCTCTAATATCTTATTAATCTCTTCTTTAATATCTTTCCTATATAGTCTAACAGCAAATTTAAAGCCTCTGTAGTTGGTAATATATGCTATTACTTTGTACTTACTAGCCTTTTTAACTAAATCTACACTTTTCTTGTCAGCTGGATTAACAAAAGCTACTTTTAATTTCTTACCATCAATTTCAAAAGGAATAGCTTTAGCGACTCTAACTATTTTATCATCTAATACCTCTAGCACTTCTGGTTTTAACTTAAATTTTCTTAAGTTAATATAAGGTATTTTAAGAGT
>DAOVVF010000019.1 GCA_030632225.1 Candidatus Parcubacteria bacterium | reverse complement strand
TAAATCTATTACAGCGTCAAAATTATACGATTACATGCAATGCCCTCATAGAATTTGGCGTGATATTTATGGTCCACAAGAAGAAAAGATAAAGGAAACCAATCCTTTTGTGCAATTATTATGGGATAGGGGTATTCAATATGAAAAAGAAGTAATATCTAAAATCGGGGAATTATTAGATTTATCCGAAGGCTCTCTTTCAGAACGATTTAAAAATACAGTAGAAGCCATGAAGAAAAAAGTACCTTTAATATACCAAGGAGTTCTTATTAAAGATAATCTTGTGGGAATACCTGATTTACTTAAAATAAGACCAGATGGACCATACATCCCTGTTGATATTAAATCTGGCATGGGAAGGGCTGGTGCTGAGGATTCTACAGGAGATGAAGGAAGTCTAAAAAAACATTATGCCGTACAACTAGCCTTATATGTAGATATTTTAAATGAACTAGGTTTTGAAAAGAAAAAAGAAGGATTAGTCATAGATATAAATGGTGATGAAGTATTATATAATTTAGAGGAACAAGTGGGGCCTAGAACTCGGGCAACTTTTTGGGAGTTATATGAAAAAATAAAAAATCAAGCTTCTATATTAATAAATGACCAAGATAAAAATAAGCCAGCCTTAGGTGGAATCTGTAAATTATGTCCTTGGTATAATAGTTGTCATAAGTGGGCCAAAGATCAAGATGATTTAACAGGATTATTTTATTTGGGGAGAAGTAAAAGAGATGTTTTAGAAGAAGATGCCAATATACACAAAATACAAGATATCTTAAATATTGATGTGGAAGTATTACTGGAACAAAAAAAGCAGGATAAAAACTTTCTAAAAGGACTGGGCAAAGCTACTATTGAAAAAATTGTCCAACGAGCTGACATTTTAAAAAATATAAAGAAGCCCATTGTATATAATAAAGTAGAATTTCCTAAAGTGTCCTACGAA
The DNA here is from genome assembly GCA_030632225.1 of Candidatus Parcubacteria bacterium. Lineage (GTDB taxonomy): Bacteria > Patescibacteriota > Patescibacteriia > UBA1558 > GWA2-36-10 > DAOVVF01. Next base: position 6,763 of record DAOVVF010000019.1, on the reverse strand, counting down.
TTATTTTTTGACATAGAAGATGACCCTACGCAAGAATTTGTATACCTTCACGGAGTATACGAAAGAAGTAAAAAAGGAGAAAGATTTATTGAATTCACTGCCAAAAAAATTAATGCTGATGCTGAAAAAAAAGCTTGGAGTGATTTTTGGAAATATATAAGAACTTTACCAGAAAATGATTTTTCAGTTTATTATTTTTCCCCTAATGAAAAAAGTAAGTACAGAAGAATCCAAAAAAAATATCCAGATGTAATATCCGAAAAAGAAGTAGAAGCCTTTTTTGATAATCCAAATGTTATAGATTTATATGGTATTGTATTAAAAAATACTGATTGGCCATTGGGTAGTTATTCTTTAAAAGCATTGGCAGTATATCTAGGATTTAAATGGCGAGATGAAACACCGTCAGGAGCCTTATCTATTGAGTGGTTTAATAAATATATTGAAACAGGCGATGCAGATATCTTGAAAAGAATTTTACTCTACAATGAAGATGACTGCAAAGCAACAATGGTATTAAAAGACGGAATAGAAAAAATTCAAGAATAAAAAAAATTTCGTTCTATAAAAAATCATTCCTTTTAGAGTGATTTTTTAATTATTTATTTTCTAATTCTTTTTCTATTTTTTCATAACAATTTAAATGAATATATTTTAAATTATTAGTAATCGTTATTAATTCTTTAAATTGCTTTAGCCTTTTCTTGATGTTAAATTTTATTCCTACATGCGTTATTGATTCAATTGCAAGCCTATTATTATCAGTGATTACTTTTTGGCATATAAAACATAATTTTTTCATAGGTATAAATTTTAATATTTAGTTCCGTATTAAATAATGTGGAAATTAATTTAATTTTCTTTAATCCAAATATGTTCCTGATTATTTGCTATAAGAATAGTTTTATATAAAAGTTGTTGAGTTTTGCATTCATTAATTACTTGATTGTATGTAGGATTTTTTGGATTTAGAGCATATCTTAATTTATACCCATCATTTTTAAGTTGACTATCATCATAGTTAACAATTGGCTCTGAGCTAGTTAAATTAGTACTGTCGATTTTTGAATTATTAAACATGAAATTAAATTAATTGTTATTTTAGTCAATAAGTTGCATATATACTTATTAATAGAATAACTAAATTTAGCCATTATGTAAATAACAAATACTAAATTTGAAATTCAGACCATCTCTTCAGTTCTAAAATAATAGATTTTAAATTTTCAGTACAATAGTTCACCACTAACTCCACTTTACCTCCCCCTTATTTTAAGCTAAAATAAGAGCATGAATATTACTAAAAAACAGCTAAATACCTCCCAAAAACAAGCGGTTACCCATGATTCAGGGCCCGCTATTTTAATAGCAGGAGCAGGTACTGGTAAGACTACAGTTATTACTCAAAGAATAGCTAGTATTATAGACTCAAAGAAAGCTAAACCAGAACAAATACTAGCTGTTACTTTTACTGAAAAAGCAGCCTATGAAATGCTAGAAAGAGTAGATAAGCTATTACCTCTAGGATATTCTGATTTATGGATACATACTTTTCATGGTTTTTGTGAAAGAATACTAAAAGACTATGCTATTGATATAGGTTTATCTAATGACTTTAAAATACTAGACAATACTAGTGCTTGGTTATTAGTTAGAGAAAACCTAGATAAATTTAATTTAGACTACTATCAGCCTTTAGGTTCTCCAACTAGATTTATTCATTCTTTACTTACTCACTTCTCTAGGTGTAAAGATGAAGTTATATACCCTGAAGACTATCTTAAGTATGCTGAAGAAGTACATTTAAATACTGATCAGACTGGAGACAGAGAAGAAGTAGAACAAGAAAGTTTAAGAATAAGAGAAGTAGCTAATGCTTACCATGTATATCAACAACTCCTTCTAGATAGTAATGCTTTAGACTTTGGTGATTTAATTAACTATACTCTCAAGCTATTTAAAAAAAGACCAGGTATTATAAAGAAGTTTAGAGAACAATTTAAATATATACTGGTAGATGAGTTTCAAGATACTAACTGGGCTCAGTATGAATTAATTAAATTACTAGCTGCTCCTAAGAACAATCTAATGGTAGTTGGTGATGATGATCAAGCTATTTACAAGTTTAGAGGTGCAGCTGTATCTAATATCCTAAGCTTTAAAAAAGATTACAAAGGTTTAACGGAAATATTTTTAACAGACAACTATCGTTCTGGACAGACTATATTAGATACTGCTTACAACTTTATCCAGCTTAATAATCCTGATAGGCTAGAGTATCAGTTAAAAAAAGGATTAAGCAAGAAGTTAAAGAGTCATAGTACTAACAAAGGAAAAGTAGAAGTATTGTCATATGTTGACAAGAATTCAGAGATAGATGGTATTTTAAACAAGATACAGGAGATAAGGAAGAAAGATAAAGATGCTATATGGTCTGACTTTGCTATTCTAGTACGAGCTAATGACCAAGCCCAGGGGTTTGTAGCGATGATGAGGAAGAAAGGATTTCCTCATCAGTTTATGGCTTCCAGAGGCTTGTATTCTCAAGATATAGTCTTAGATATTATAGCTTATCTAAAATTACTAGATAACTATCATGAATCAGATGCTATGCTAAGAATACTGTCTTTACCTATCTTTAACCTTAAACCAGCCAGTATTATAAATCTAAATCACTTAGCTACTAAAAAGAGCTGGAGCCTATATTTCACACTAAAAGCATATAATAGCTATATTAAATTACCAGATAGTGATAATAAGGTAATTACTAGAATTCTTGAGCAAGTTGATAAGCATACAGAACTAGCTAAAGAACAAACAGTTTCTCAAGTAGTATATACCTGGTTAGAAGACAGTGGCTATTTACAAACACTTGGTTTAGAAGACAGTCAGTATAATCAGGAACAAATTCAGTTTATCAACCAGTTCTACAAGAAGATAAGAGACTGGGAAGAAACTGCTGTAGGAGAAGCTAGTGTTCATAACTTCCTTAATTTAATGAAAATGGAATTAGAATCAGGAGATCAAGGAGCTATGCAGTATGATAAAGAAGCTGGTCCTGATGTAATTAAGGTAATGACTATACATGGTGCTAAAGGACTAGAATTTAAATATGTATTTGTAGCTAATTTAGTACACCTAAGGTTTCCTAGTATAGAAAGGAAAGATCCTATTACTATGCCTGAAGAATTTATCAAAGAAAGTTTACCTAAAGGAGATGCTCATTTACAGGAAGAAAGAAGACTATTCTATGTAGCTTTAACCAGAGCTAAACAAGCTGTTTATCTTACCTGGGCTAAAGACTATGGTGGTGTTACAGAAAGAAAACCTTCTAGATTTATACAAGAAGCTAAGTTAGCTGTTAAAAGCACTCAAGCAGTTAAAGAACCTAAAGCAGTTGTTCAGAAGAAACAAGCTGTTAAGTATAGTTTACCTAAGATATTTTCTTTTTCTCAATTACAGTCTTATGAAATTTGTCCCAGACAGTTTTTCTACAGGTATATAGTTAAAGTGCCTTTTAAAGGCAGTGCTAGTTTTAGTTTTGGTAATACTATGCACCATACTCTACAAAAGTTCTATCAGTTGATTATAGACAGAAGTAGTGGAGGACAAGATAATTTATTTGATAAAAGCAAGAAGATAAGCTATCCAACAGAAAAAGAGCTATTAAAATTATATGAAGAGAATTGGGAAGATGATTGGTATCCATCTTCTGAAGATAAAGAAAAATATAGACAAGATGGTGTTAAAATACTAAAAGAGTACTATAATATACATAAAGGTAATTGGACAGTACCAGTCTTTCTAGAAAAAGGCTTTACTATTAAGATAGCAGGACACAGTGTAAGAGGTAGAATAGACAGAATTGATCAACAAGATAGTAAATGGCATATTATTGATTACAAGACAGATCAAAGTCCTAAGAAAGCTCTGAGACCAGCCAATAAAAGACAGTTGTTATTCTATCAAATAGCATCTGAAGAAGTATTTAATACAAGAGTAGATAATCTTAGTTTCTACTATTTAAAAAATAACAGTGAATTATCTTTTGTTGGTACTAAAGAAGAAATAGCTAAAGTTAAAGATTGGGCTTCTAAGATTATAGATAAAATATTAGCTCAAGACTTTAAACCTAAAGCAAATCACAACTGTGAATATTGTGATGGCAAAAGTACACGTCATTTTGTAGAGCAGAATAAATAAGTATATGAAAACTAACTTTCCAGACAAACAATATTTAAAAGACTTGATAGCTTCTCTTAAAGATAACTATGAAGCTAATCAGGATGAAGTACAGCAATTACTAACTCAATCTGGTATAGCTTTAAATTCTATTGCTGATTATATTACTGATACTAATGCTAAATGGGATAAGAAAAAGTTAAAGATAGATGAACTATATTTAACTGGTACTAATCCAGAGCTAAATAAAATTATTGTTGATAGATGTCAGCATTCAGTTATACAGCTAAGAGAGCTATTTAAAAAAGATAAAGCAGTAATGAAATTATTTGCTGAATTTAAATTTTCTAAAGTACCTATTTTAGTTGTACATCAGAATAATAATTACAAGGTCTTAGATGGTATGCATAGAGTAATAGCTGCTATTCGTGATGATATGTTAGAGATAGAAGCTTTTGTAGTTAGTTTAAATAGCCAACCAAAGCCTCAATGTGAAGCTCATGTAGTCTATGATCTCTTGCGTACTTACCATAGAGGAATTAATCAAGATAAAGAAGCCTTAATTGTTGCTTTAAAGTATTTAAAAGATAGTTATGCTAATGTTGAAGATTTATTAAGAAATAGGTTTAATAAAGATTGGCTTCCCAATGATGAAATGCAGGAAATAATTAAGGAAGTGTTAAAAGATTAATATGTCTTGGAATTCTATCAAAGATTTAGCTCAACAAAGAATAGAGGATAAAGGTATGAATACTAAGATCCAGGAGTCTTTAGTTATAGAACAAGCTAATAGTATTGTAGCTGATTTTTTTGGAAAGGAAGCTGCTAAAAAAGCTAGAGCTGTTTACTTTAAGAATGGGTTATTAACTATAGCTGTACTATCCAGAGAACTATGTACAGAAATAGAATCTCAGAAAGGTGAATTTATTAACATACTAAATCATAAACTAGCCGAAGATATAGTTTATGATTTAAGATTCTTAAGTTGATTTCTCTCCCATTTTCCAGTAATATATATAGAGAATGCATGTTAAAACCTACAATGTTAGTATGGTTCTAGCCACTGTAATAGCGTGGCTAGGTTTTTCTGTAATCTTAAGCAACTTTGATCCTACCCAAGCTAATTGGGTAGTCTTTTTGTTGTTCTACTTAGTACTATTTTTAGCTTTGTTAGGTACACTATCATTACTAGGTTTCTGGTTTCGTAAGCTATGGAACAGACAAAGAGGCGTTGTCAGAGTAATGGTTACTGAATCCTTTAGACAGGGTATTATATTCTCTATAGTACTGATAGTTGCTCTCTGGTTACAGTCTATGAGAGTGCTAAGCTGGTGGAATATGCTTATCTTGATTATTCTAGCCAGTGTGTTAGAATTTGTTATTCTACTCTTTCGTCAAAAAGTTGATGATAATATATAGTTATGGAGAAAAAACTTGAAGAATTAAAAAAACAGATATTAAAAGAACTGGAGACTGCTAAAGATAGTCAGTTTTTAGCTGATCTAAAAGTTAAGTATTTAGGACGTAAAGGTGAATTAACTAATATACTAAAAGAAGTAAAGAATCTAGCTAAAGAAGAAAAGCCTAAGGTAGGTAAATTAGCTAATGAAGTTAAACAAGAATTAACTGATATATTTACTAAAACAGAGAGGATTATTAAACAGACTAAGGGCACTAAAGCTTTTGATGCTACTATGCCTGGTACTAAGAAAAAACAAGGCAGTTTGCATCCTTTAACTCAGGTACAGTATGAAGTAGAAGAAGCTTTTACTAAATTAGGTTTTTCTGTTTACGATGGTCCTCAACTAGAATCAGATTTCTACAACTTTACATCATTAAATATTCCTGAAGATCATCCTGCTAGAGATACGCAAGATACTTTTTGGCTAGAAAACAATCATTTACTAAGAACACATACTTCTAATCTACAAGTTAGAATGTTAGAAAAGCATGGGGTACCTTTCAGAGGTATATTTCCAGGCAGAGTATTTAGATATGAAGCTACTGATGCTTCTCATGATCATACCTTTCATCAACTAGAAGGATTAATGGTTGATAAGGATATTAACATTGGTAATCTAATTGCTGTAATGAAAGCTTTGCTATCTGCTGTTTTTCAAACAGATGTAGATGTTAGATTACGTCCTGGTTTCTTTCCTTTTGTAGAACCAGGTTTTGAGTTAGATATAAAGTGTTTAGTATGTGAAGGTAAGGGTTGTAGTGTTTGTAAGCAATCAGGTTGGGTAGAATTAATGCCTTGCGGTATGGTCCATCCTGAAGTATTGAAATTTGGTGGTATTGATCCTAACGAGTATTCAGGATTTGCTTTTGGTTTAGGTTTAACTAGATTAGTAATGATGAAGTATCGTATTGATGATATTAGATTACTACAATCAGGAGACTTAAGGTTTTTAAAACAGTTTTAGTATGGTATTTACAGGCGCAATAATTGAAGAAAGTTTAATCAATACAGGGGTTTTACAAAAGATTAAAATAATCAAAACAGATATTCTACCCTGTACGGAAAAACATAAGACTCCGTGGGTAAAACAATGGACACTTCATTTTGTTGAAGTTGAAG
>DAOVVF010000067.1 GCA_030632225.1 Candidatus Parcubacteria bacterium | reverse complement strand
TCTCCAAGAACCCCTTTTTTGTTGCAAATGCTCTAGGAATTGGTTGAGGTTCACCACCTCCTTGCGTGAATGCTTCCTCGTAAAATAATTCTATAACTAAGTGTATCCTAATGCCTGTTTCGTAGTACTTCTTAGTTAACATCGCTAATTGTTTTTCAACATTATTAGAAGAAAAGGGTTCAGCATATTTTACTTCACCATTAACATTTATCTTAACAGTTGGCCCTAAACCGACAATATTTGCTCCGACATCTTCTGCTAATTTTTCATCTGTCATTGATTGACTATCGTGAGGATAGTAAAAAGCAACAGGCATCCAAAAACCTTTATATACTGAAACTGTTCCGCTAGGTGGCTGTGGTAAAATTTCTTGTTTTTTAATACAGCCACCAGTCAAAACAGCTGCTATTATTAATAGGATTAGAATTTTTGTTTTCATGTTTTTATTATACCAAAAAAACGCCACAATTGGCGAATTAGTTCCAACATTCCTTACGTTGCATCTCCAAAGATGGAGCGGGTAAGGGGAATCGAACCCCTGTCTTCTGCTTGGAAGGCAGACATAATAAGCCATTATACTATACCCGCTGGTCGGGGTGAGAGGACTCGAACCTCCGGCCTCATCGTCCCAAACGACGCGCGCTAGCCAACTGCGCCACACCCCGGTAATTAAAATAAGTCTCTGGTGCCACGGGGCGGAATTGAACCACCGACACAAGGATTTTCAGTCCTCTGCTCTACCACTGAGCTACCGTGGCTTATTTATTTCTTTTATCTCTATCAATATATAGCTGATCTTTGCTCCAATCTCTACCTTTATTCTTTTCTAACTTCTTTAATATCTGTTTTTCCAAGTCTATACTATAGATACCAGCTAATTGTAGTGTTCTCATAATTACATCTCCTAGCTCTTCAGTTACACTTTCGTCACCAGTCATCTTACCTTTACGGTAAGCTGCTAAAGCTTCGGAAATTTCTCCATGTAACAAAGCTAACTTTTCACCAAAGATAATTTCATCAGGTTTGGTTCCCCAATCCTTTTCTTTGGCTTGCTCTAAAACTAATTTTTGTAATTCTTGTAATGTCATAATATTATCTGGTGGGCATGGGAGGACTTGAACCTCCGACCCCTACATTATCAGTGTAGTGCTCTGACCAGCTGAGCTACATGCCCTTGAATACAACGACAGAAAAGATAATACCAGAAAAACAGCTTTTTGGCAAGAGTTTGGCTTTTAGTATCTAGCTTAGTCTGATATAATGGGGGTAGTTTAGAATTAACTAAAATACTATGAAAATGAACCAAACAGGGGCAGCTGACATTGTTACTTTACTAGTAGTAGTAATATTTATCTCGGTTATATTTATAACAGGAGTATATGTTGGTCAGGAGGTAGAAAGTGTTGAAAGGGTCAGTGGTATTATTAATATATTCAATCAGGAGCAAGAACAAGACAATGAAGAAGTAATAACTAATTTTGCAGATTGTATAGCAGCTGGTTATCCTGCGATGGAAAGTTGGCCTAGACAATGTATGACCACAGATGGACAGATTTTTAGAGAAGGATGTACCATGGATGAAGATTGTATTTATATGCTTGATAAATGTAGCAACGAAAGCTTTGGAGGAAAGAGAGCGATTTGTATAGATAGTAATTGTATATGTGTTGGATAATAAATAGGCTGTCTAAACAATAGGCAGCTTTTTGGTTGACTATTAGCCTTTTTTCAGGCAAAATATATAATATATTACTTAAGTTATGGATAAAAAAACTATATTAATTACTGGTGGAGCTGGTTTTATCGGTTCTCATCTCTGCGACTATTTAATCAAGCAAGGATACAAAGTAATTTGTGTTGATTCTTTTTTTTCAGGCAAGAAACAGAATATAGCTCATTTGTTAAATAACAAAGATTTTACCCTTGTCAAACATAATATTATGTATCCTCTTAAACAAAAGTTTGAGAGAATTGATCATATATATAATCTAGCTTGTCCAGCTAGTCCAATGCAATATCAATTTGATCCCGTTTTAACTTTACGAACCAGTGTTGATGGTACTAGGAATATGTTGGACTTAGCCAGAAAGTATAATGCTAGAATGTTACAAGCTTCTACATCTGAAGTTTATGGTGATCCTTTACAACATCCTCAGAATGAAAAGTATTTTGGTAATGTTGATCCTTTGGGTAAAAGATCTTGCTATGATGAAGGTAAACGAGCTGCTGAATCTTTATGTAAAGACTATCATGAACAATATGGTGTTGATATACGTATAGTCAGGCTATTTAACATCTATGGACCTCGTATGATGTTTAATGACGGCAGAGTAATTTCTAATTTTATTCTGCAAGCTATTTTAGGAGAAGATATTACAGTACATGGTAATGGTCATCAGTCTCGTAGCTTTATGTACATCAATGACTTAATGTCAGCTTTTGATAAATTAATGTCTTTATCATTTGAAGATGTTGGTATGTTACCAGTTAATATGGGTAATCCGGATGAAAGAAGTATTAAACAATTAGCTGAAGATGTTAAAAAAGTATCTACTAGTGATAGTAAGATAGTATATATAGATTATGATAGTGTGCCAGAAAGATGGGGAGATCCTCAACAAAGGTGCCCGGATATTTTACGAGCTAGAACTTTGTTGAACTGGCAACCTAAAATTGATTTTAACCAAGGACTTAGTAAGACTATTGAAGATTTTAAAGCTAGATTAGGTGACAAGACAAAAGTAATTGTTTTTGCTCCTAGCTATTATCCTTTGGAAGGTCCAGCTGAAGTAGCTTTAAAGAATATTAGTGAAGAATTACTTGGCTATGAATTACATTTAATAGTCGCTAAAATGAAATCAGGTTTAAAGTCTAAAGAAAAGATAGGCAAGATTACAGTTTACAGACTAGGAGCCGGTAATAGTTTTGATAAGTATCTATTACCTTTTACAGCTCCCTTTAAGGCACTATCTTTACATAAGCAGCATGATTATCAATTAGCTTGGGGTATTATGGCTAGCTATGGTTCTTTAGCTGCTGTACTTTTCTCCTTGTTATCAACTAGAGCATTGTTAGTTAGTCTTTTTGAAGGCAAGATTGATGAGACTAGATATATACGTTCTAAGATACTTAGACCTTTTTACAAACTTATCTTTAGCAGAGCTCATTATATGCAGGTAGTTGGTGAATTAACTCAACAGCAACTAGCTTGGTTAGAAGATGATAAACAGACAGAAGGTGTTGATTTAGAAAAAGGTTGGGGATATGTAGCTAAAAAGACTAAAGAAAAATTTCAAGAGTTAGAAATTTTAAGTTCAAGGTTATAATGAAATTTGTTATACAATTTATAAAGGACAACAAGACTATGTTGCCTAAGTATATAGTAGTTGGTGGTACATCAGCTACTATTGATTTTGGCCTATATGTTTTATTTACAGATGTTTTTAATCTTTATTACATTCTAGCAGCCACCCTCTCTTTTATAGTAGCTGCTTTATATAATTTTACTTTAAATAGGAAGTGGACTTTTAAATCTAATGGCAAGAAAAGAAAACAAATGCCTGTTTTTTTTACAATTACTGTTTCAGGTTTGTTAATCAACAACGGTATTATTTTTATGCTAGTTGAATATGCTTATCTCTGGGATATTCTAGCTAAGATTATAGCCACCGGTATAGTTACTATGTGGAATTTTGTAGGAAATAGATATATAACATTTAGAAAACAAGATAATGAGATTCGAGAGGACACCGAACAAAGAGAAACCTAAAGAGCTACTTTATTTTCAGGACGTGAAAGGCAAAGAATTAATAGCCGGACATCCTGTTATTATGGGTAGCGAAGAAAGAGATGTTGAGTATAGATATCGTAGTCACGATAATGTTAAATGTGTCTGGAAGAACGAAGAAGAAACTATGAGTTTTGATGATTATTTAGCTATTATGCGTGTAAGCTATGGGGAGTATTTTAAAAAATTAAAATCTGAGAAAGATAAAACACAAGCGGAGATATTAAAAGAACTTCACCAGGGTAAAATAGATGAGAGAACTGCTAAAGCT
>DAOVVF010000099.1 GCA_030632225.1 Candidatus Parcubacteria bacterium | reverse complement strand
CCTGCCAAGCCTCTGATATAACCTGAACCGCACTTACAGGGAGCTGAGCAACTAATTCATTAACATCAATCGCTACATTTTTCACTAGATTGCCTCCTTGATTTGTTAGTGAACTAAAAACAGTATATAATATCAATATATAATATGATTGTCAATAAAATGTCTAAAAACGTTAAAATAGTAGTTGGTGTGCCAACTACTCATGCTAATCAAGTCAGAGAAGCTTTAGCTTCTGCTGGAGCTGGTCAGATGGGTAACTATTCTCATGCTAGTTTTTCTTCTAAAGGAATTGGTAGATTTAAACCTTTAAAAGGTGCCAAACCTAATATTGGAAAGATAGGAGTCATAGAAGAAGTAGAGGAGGAACATATTGAATCTCCTTGCCCTAGAGATAAGGTAAAAGAAGTAGTAGAAGCTGTTAAGAAAGCTCACCCCTATGAAGAACCAGCTATAGATATCTACCCTTTAGAAGATATATGAAAACTTTAATGACCCTGCTAATAGTTCATCAGCATCCTAAAATACTATTAGGAATGAAAAAAAGAGGTTTTGGACAAGGCCGTTGGAATGGCTTTGGCGGTAAAGTAGAAAAGAATGAAAATTTAGAAGATACAGCTAAAAGAGAAGTATTTGAAGAAGCTGGTATTAGAGTAGAAAATATAGAAAAAATGGGTATTCTTAATTTCTCTTGGTATAACAAACAAGAACTTATAGAAGTGCATGTATTTAAAACTAATCAATTTAATGGTACAATAAAAGAAAGTGAAGAAATGGAGCCTAAATGGTTTGATATAGATCAAATCCCTTTTACTGCCATGTGGTCTGATGATATTCATTGGATACCATTACTTCTAGATAATAAAAAATTTAACGGCATCTTTGTTTTTGATGATAATGATCAAATATTAAAACATAAAATAAAAATAATAAAACAAATATGAGATTTAAAGGTTTGAAAGCAGTATTACTATTATTACCTCTAGGTATTGGTATTGGTATTGCTGGTGGTTTAGTTTCCGGTTTTTTTATAGACCGCTGGGGTATTGAAAATTCTTTAACTATTGGTTTAATATTAGTAACTAGTTCAGCCTTCTTTTATACCTATCGTACTAATAAGACTACAGTTAAAGAAATGAAAAAAACTAGGTATGCTGAATCAATTCCAATAATTTTAATAGAAGTACCTAGTACTAAAGAAGAAACTGCGACTGTAGAATCTAATGATATTAAACTTACTAATGTGGGAAAAGGTATAGCTACTAATGTAGAAATGCATTATTCCTGGAACAAGAAAAATACTGACTTGGGTGATATTAATATGAATAGATCTATAGAGCATAAACTATTAATTGCTGAAAAAGAAGAAATAAAGAACATGCCTGAAAATAGCTGTCGTATAGAATTAAAATACAAAGATATTTTTGGTAATAGATTTATGTCTTGGGCCTATTGTAATGTAATAGCTCAAAATGATGTTAAACTTCATAAGTGGCAATATAAAGCATTTTTAAGAGAATAGAAAAAGACCCGAGTTAACTCGGGTCTTTTTGATTATAGTCTGACTTGCTTTATTTTTCGCATACCATCTAGATATGCACGACTTATTGCCCAATCAGACTCTTTTATCTCACCTTCCATACCTTTAGATATGGGTAGATCGAAGACTTTGCGTAAAGCATATTCTTCTAATGGATCAAGGTTATTAGCCTCGATTATTCTTCGTTCTACCTCGGTGAGGTCTGCTGCTACAGGTGCCCTTAAAGTACACATGATGTACCTCCTTTTTGTAGCAAAAACTAATGTGCTAGATAATCAATTTAAAGATACATACATTTATTATATTAGTCAATATATGGTTGATAAATAATTGATTTTCTGTTAAATTATAGCTACTTAAGCATAGCTAATCTTAGCTAAATATAATGGATAAAAGGTATAAAGACTATTATTTATATAGATTACTGGAAATTTTACCAGGTTTTTTTGTTTGGTTAACTTTTATTCTAGCTATTACTTTGTCATTTATTAGCCCTTTATATGGTATTTATTTTATTATTGCTTTTGATGTCTATTGGATTCTAAGAATAACATACAACTTAATTTTTTTAGTTCTTTCCTGGTTTAAATACAGAAAAGAAAGTCAAACAGACTGGTGGAATGCTTTAAATACTAAATGTACTAATTGGCAAGACTATTACCATATTATTTTTCTACCAACAGCTGGAGAACCTTGGGAAGTAGTTGATAATACTTTTCAAAAGTTAAGTCAGGTTAGATACAATCATCACAGAATGATTTTAGTATTAGCTGGTGAGGAAAGATTTAAAGATGACTTTGAACCAATTGCTAAGAAAATAAAAGAAAAATATAACAACAAATTTAAAAAAATTATAGTTACTTTACATCCAGCTGATATACCTGGTGAAGTAAAAGGTAAAGGTTCTAATATGTATCATGCTGCTCATGAGGCTAAAAAATATGTAGATACTAATAATTTTGATTACAAAAAAATAATTGTTTCTAGTTTTGATATAGATACTGTAACTCACCCTGATTATTTTGCTTATCTAACATACAAATTTATCACTCATCCTAATCCATATAGGGCTAGCTTCCAGCCAATGGCTTTCTTTCATAATAATGTCTGGCAATCAGATATAATTACTAGAGTAGTAGCTAATTCAACTACTTTCTGGTTATTAACAGACATGGCCAGACCAGATAGATTATTTACTTTTTCTTCCCATAGTATGAGCTGGCAAGCTTTAATAGATGTTGGATTTTGGCAAAATAATATAGTTACAGAAGATTCACGTATTTTCCTACAATGTTTTATACATTATGATGGAGACTATAAAGTAGAACCAATGTATATACCTGTTTCTATGAATACAGTCTATGTTGGTACTTTCTGGAGAAGTATGATAAATCAATACAAGCAAATGACTCGTTGGGCTTACGGAGTAGAACAT
>DAOVVF010000134.1 GCA_030632225.1 Candidatus Parcubacteria bacterium | reverse complement strand
ATTTAGTAGCAAGTATAAAGGAAATATCTAAGGCTGGTCTAGGACGATTTTCTCTCGTACTTAATAAAATTTCTGCAGTTATATAGGCGTAGGTAAGAGTTATAATGGATAGTAGTAAGGTTGCATCAATGTAACTATTAAAACTTATAATTAGTATAAGACCTATTAAAAAAGTAAATCTTATACTAATTTTTTTCCAGTTCTGTTTTTTAAACCATTCAAATTTCATGTTCTTGATTTCCAGAAAATTTATCTTCGTGTGATCTTAAAAAAACGGCTGCTGCTTTAACTCTCTCGGTTATACTAGTAATAAATCTTTGAGCATCTTGGTCATTTGGAAAAGAAAATTCATGATCTAGTTCGTCTAGAGCCGTAAAAGTCCCTATACGATTTTTATGGTAAATACGCATAGGAGCCACTGAAATAATAGGAGCTCCAAATTTTTTAATTTTTGCAGTTTCATCTTCAGAAATATCTACGATTGTTAATTTTACAATGTATTTTCCACTGGTTATATTTTTTTCAACATTTAATTTCATAGTACTTAAGGAATTATATTTTAACTCAATTATAGTGGTTAAAGCAGAAAAAATCAATAGGTAGTTTTTAAACAATAATCCCACTTCCGACAAGCTCATCTTTAAGGTAAACAGCTAATACCTGCCCTGAAGCCACTCCTGCCTGTCCTTTCTTAAACACAGCTCTATCTTTATACAAAGTAACCTCCTGTCCCTTCTGCCTATACCTCACCTGTGCTTTAGCTTTCAAAGGTAGTTTAAACTCCTTAGCTAACCAATGTAATTTACTTATCTGTACTGTTTTAGTATATAATTCTTTAGAATCTGCTTTAGCAACTACTAGCCTATTATTCTTAACATCTTTCTTAGCAATATACCAAGGTCCTTGAGCTAAGTCTAAGCCTTTTCTTTGTCCAATAGTATAGTAATATACTCCTTGATGCTTACCTAGTATATTACCTTTAGTATCTACTATATTACCTACTTTAGGTTTTATCTTTTGAGAAAGAAAGGTTTTTAAATCTATTTTACCTATAAAGCAAATACCTTGAGAATCTTTTCTATCAGCATTTACTAATTTAGCTTGTTTAGCTATTTTCCTTACCTCAGGCTTATTTAAACTACCTATAGGAAAGATAGCTTTACTTAACTGTTTTTGGTTTAATCCTGCTAAAAAGTAAGACTGATCTTTATTCTTATCCTTCCCTCTTAGTAAATGATAGTATTTATCTTGCTTAATCTGAGCATAATGACCAGTAGCTATTTTATCAAAGCCTAGCTTTATAGCTTTATCTAAGAATAACTTAAACTTTATTTCATTATTACACAGTATATCAGGATTAGGAGTTAATCCTTGTTTGTATGAATCAAAGATATATTTAACTATCTTAGTATGATACTGCTTTTCAAAGTTAAAAGTACGTATAGGTATATTAAGTTGGGCAGCTATTCTATATGCCATTAGTCTATCTTCTTTCCAGGGACAATCTCCTTTTAAATTAACTGCCTCAGAAAAGTTTTTCATAAAAGCGGCTTCTACATTATATCCTTGCTTTTTAAGTAAATACAAAGATACAGCAGAATCTACTCCACCTGATAGTGCTACTAGTATTTTATCTGGCTTAGCCATATCCTTTCAAAAAGACTATCCCCTGAGGCATAGTCTTTTCTATATACTTAAAGTATTTATTTAATCTCTTGTCCAAAATTCTTCCATTTCTTCTTTAGAACCATTAGTAGGATACTCACCGTTTCTAAATCTTTGTAAAGTATGTTTTTTTTGATCATCTTTGTATAGTTTCCATCTTTCAGGTAATTCTACACCTTGCTTTGTTAATTCTTGCTCAATTTCTACACCTGTCATTTCCTCAATAGTTTTACCTACAGGCATTTCTTGATCTTTTTCCATAGTAATTATTTTAGTTAATTATTATTCTTTTTTCTCATTAGCCATATCTGCTTCAATTATTACTGAACTATCTCCATTTCTAACTCTTTGCAAATATGTTTTCATTTCTTGCTCACTAAATTCTCCCCATTTTTCTGGTAAATCAAACTTAAAAATTTCAGTTACTTCATTAGCTATTTCTTCAGGAGTCATAGTAGCAAGTTCTTTTTGATTAGCTTCTAATTTTTCTGCATCCATAATATTATAGTTAATTATTATGTAGATATGATAGCAATTAATTAAGCTTTATGTCAATTCTATTATTACTTTGATTCATCTTCAGAATCAATTTTTT
>DAOVVF010000070.1 GCA_030632225.1 Candidatus Parcubacteria bacterium | reverse complement strand
TAGTCTAACTAATTCTTCTTGAATCTTTAAATTAGTATCTAAGTCACAAAAAGCTATTTCTGCATCCATCATCCAGAATTCTGTTAAATGTCTTCTGGTTTTAGATTTCTCTGCTCTAAAGACTGGACCAAAATCAAATACTTTAGCATGAGCAAAAATAGCTGCTTCTAAGTATAATTGACCACTTTGAGAAAGATAAGCTTCGTTATCAAAGTATTGTATCTTAAACAAGTCTGTAGTACCTTCACAAGATGTAGGTGTAATGATAGGAGAATCTATTTTAACAAAATCATTACTTTCCATATACTCATAGATAGCTAGTATCAAAGTATTTCTAACTCTTTGAATAGCTCTTTGTTTAGCAGAACGTAACCAGAGATGTCTGTTATCTAGCAGAAAATCAACTCCATGCTCTTTTTTACTAATAGGATACTCCTCTGCTATTTGTACAAACTCAAAGTCTGTTACTTGTAATTCATATTCTTCTTTCTTAGGATGTTTAGCTACTTTAGCTTTTAATTTAACAGAGGTTTGTAAACTAACTTTCTTAGATTCTTCCCACTTTTCTTTATTCAATTCTTTAGAATTTAAAATAGCCTGACTAACACCAGAACCATCATTTATCTGCCAAAAAGCTATTTTACCTGAAGAACGGAAGTTTTCCACCCATCCGTTAATCTCTACCTCCTTGTTAACAAATTTGCTTAAATCTTTGATATACATAATGTATAAATGATAGCTAAAATAGATATATTTTACAAGTATTTACATAATACATAATATATACTACTATTCTAATGTTAGAAGTTCAATCAAAACAAAGGAGGAGTTGTGAAACCTTTATTCATAGTCTGTATTGTTTTCTCTATTGCCTGCGGTTTTTTTATAAGAGATGCTACTCAAAATGGTTATTACGGTGCTGGTGTTGGTGCCTTCTGTATAATTATAACTACCTGCACTTTTTTAATAACAGATGCTCTCAACAGAATCGCAGACAAGAAATAACCAAAAAAGCGACGTGTACAACGTCGCTTTTTATATCCCTTGAGCTCTAAACATGACAAATAGTGTTCTAAAGATAATCCTTAGATCATACAATACTATTTTCCAGGAAGGATTACTTAAACAATAGTCTATATACTCTATATCTAATTTTAACTGGCTTTCTTCTGTCATGCCTTTTAATGACTGGAACTTACCTGTTAAACCTGACTTCATTACTTTTCTAGTATAATTACCTCTAGCCAATTGTTTTTTATACACTTCTAGATTAATAGGACGAGGTCCTACTACAGATATATCTCCCTTAAATATACTATATAGCTGAGGTAGTTCATCTAAGTATATCTTTTGTAATACTTTGCCTACTACAGTTAATGTATCTTTATCATGTTCTAGCTCTTTAGTATGTATAAATATCTTTTTTCTTCTTAATTCATTAACTACTTTAGATTTAAAGATATTAAACTTTCTAAAGTTAAAAGACTTACCTTGAGATATTCTTTTTTCTATATACATCAGACGAGCAAATAAATGACCTCTAAGTATATTTTCTACAAAGATAGCTATGAGGATAATGATAAATAAAGGAGAGGTAATTACAAGTAAAATAAAAGAAAAAAAGATATCAAAATGTCTTTTTAGCTTAGGAATTGGCATATATGGTAGTTCTCTTTTATGAGCTGTCATATTTTTAGATATTCTAGCATTTATTGACAAAATATTCAATGTCCTATATATTACTATATTGTTTCATGTTCTTAAACAAGGAGGTTAAGTTTGAATAGAGAAAAATTCTTACCCTGGTACTACAGAATTGCTGGTCACGTTGGTTGGGCTATGACAATCTTTGTTATACTCGTCACCACTCTTGGAGTGATAGCTGAAAGCATCAACACACCCTTAGTCCATGCTATAATCGGCGTTCTAGGTTTCCTGCTTATACTCGCTTTAATGTTTTATCTTTGTCAAAGCGGTTATAACGGCAGCGCTACTCTCAAAGGAGCTGCTTACATACTTATCTGCATAATACTATCCGGGCTTCTGTTTGCAGGAATTCAATTTTTATTCTTCTAAACCTAAAACCACCTGAACCTTCAGGTGGTTTTCTCTTATTTACTATATTCTATATTACTTTCTCCACAACTGTTTTTTATTATCCTCTTGCCTTCAAATTTAAGAAATAGCATTGGTATAACAAAAAGTTGTAAGACAGTAGCAGAAGCTAAACCAAAGATAATTGAAATAGAAAGTCCTACCCAAAACTCATTAGCAATAGCTAAAGGTATAACACCCATGATAGTAGTAATGGAAGTTAGCAAGATAGGCTGTAATCTTGCATCACCAGCTTCAGCAATAGCTTGTTTAGGTAACATACCTCCTTCTTTTATATTACGTTTAGCTTTGTCAATTAAAACAATAGCATCATTAACTACTATACCTGACAAGGATATTAGTCCTAAGAAAACAGGGAAACTAAATGGTAATCTAAATATTAACATACCAATTACTACACCTATTAGCATTAAAGGTAATGTCATAAAGACTACTATTGGTATTCTAAAGGAATCAAACTGTAATACTAAGATTATTAGAATTAATAGCACAGCTACTATCATAGCACTCCATAGTTCTGTAAATGATTGTTCTATGTCCTCTACTTCACCGCCAAAGTCTACAGTATAGCCTTGAGGTATACCAAATTCTTGTACTTTCTTTTCCACCTCAGATACTACATCAGGAGCTGTAAAACCTTCTTCTAAATCAGAAGAAACTGATACTGTTCTCTGAAAATCTCTATGTCTAATAGCAGCTAAAGCAGGCTCTAAAGAAAAATCAGCTAAAGAAGATAATTTAACTTCTTGTCCTTGATTATTAATAATAGATAAATTCTTTATTTCTTCTATAGAAGATATTTTATCTTTATCTAACTTAACTACTACATCTATATCTTGTCCTCCTACAGATACTTCTGTGGCTGTTACGCCAAAGATAGCAGTTCTTAGCATAGAAGAAACATCACCTACTGTTAAACTAGCTTTAGCAATAGCTTGTTTATCTAATTTAAAAGTTAAGTCAGCTGGAGACACTACTTTATTACTATCTACGTTAATAGTACCTTCTGTTTCTTTAAGTATATTTTCTACTTGTTCAGCTAATTGATCTACTGTTATTAAATCATCTCCTGATATTCTAGCTTCAATTGGAGCGCCAGTTGGTGGTCCAGAACTTAATTCTTTTATAGTAATCTCTCCTTTATTAATCTTCTTTAATTCTTTTCTTAAATCTTCCACTACTTCGTAACTTTTCTGATCTCTTTGTTTTTCATCTACTAGGTTAACACTAATATTACCTAGATGTTCTGAGCTACTACCTGCATCAAAAGCACCAATAGAAGAAGACTGACCAATAGTAGTCACAAAGTTCTTAACCTTATCCATACCATATATTACATCTTCTACTTCAGCTACTACCTTTTCTGTTTCTGATAAATCAGTACCAATTGGCATTCTAACATCTATGTAAACAAATTCTACATCAATATTAGGGAATAATTGGACTGGGACAATACCACCTATTAACAAGCCTAAAGAAATTAGGAATAGTCCTATCATAGTAAATCCAAACTTAAGTTTCTTCTTTTTGCTAGCTAAGAACTTGCTAATCTTATTCCTATACCACTTCCTTAATCTAATAGTTAAATATTTTTCTAAGATACTTACTTTCTTGTCTTCAGTAAACTGTCCTTTTTTCAAAAACATAGCGGCAAAAGAAGGTACAATTATCAAAGCGATAAATAGGGCAGCTAAAAGAATAATAGCTATGGTTACTTAGTTTGAGCTTGTTTGGGCTTTGGATAACGGAAGCCCAGTTTCATGAGACTAATTGAAATTTTGGAGATACAT
>DAOVVF010000073.1 GCA_030632225.1 Candidatus Parcubacteria bacterium | reverse complement strand
TATTATTTCTCTGTAAAATAGGGGGATTTAAGGTACTTTTTATTAATATAACAGTATAGCATATTTTAACTATTTTGTCAATAGTAGTAATTGACAGTTAGATATAAATAGGATTTAATTAAATGGCTAGTCTAAACTAGCGTCAATTAATAATTAGGAGCAAAATTTATGAGTGAAGCACTAGATGGCTTTACAGTAGAAGAAGGTGATGTTATCACTATTACTGCTGGAGCCCTAGACTATTTTGCTGGCTCAGAAAGTAAGGAAGATAATTCCGAAACACCAGTAGTAGCTCGATTACAAGCTACTAAAGAAAAGAGCAAATATATATTTGCTACTAGTAAGACTGACAAAGGAAGAATACTATTCTTGCCAGAAGGTCTAAAAGAAGGCGATAAGGTTAAAATCGTTTGGAGTGATTCTAACTGTAGTTGTGCTCACAAAGTATAATTAAGAGATTAATAATTTAATCCAACCACTATTGCTTTAATAAGCATTAGATGATTTTTTGCAAATTACTGAATTCAGTAATTTTTTTATATAAAAAAGGGCCAGTAGAAATTCTACTGGCCCTTAAAGCCTTTCTGGTTTTTAGGGGGAAGGGGATTTTGCGCTGGTCTCTCTTTGGCGAGATTGTATTTGTCTTTGGCGAGATGTTGGTAGATTGACCACGCTTTGAATAGCAGGAATTAAAGCATTATATGCCTGGCCTGCTCTTACATTTGTATGTAGTTTTGGGCTAGGCCTGCTACCGAGTTCTCTGCAAAAAGCTTGCGCGATTTTCAGTTCTTTGCCACCTTTACGTGCCAATACTTTAAAGTTGGTCTTAATAGCACCAATTCTTTGAGATATCTGGATTAAAGTGCCAAATTTCCCATTACTTCTCCATGTGATCTTCTCACCCTTGGCCATAGTTATGGCCTCTGCTTCACTTCTAGGGCGAGGACCTCCTATTTGGAAGATTCTCATTATATCTTCCCAGGCACTATCAGGATTTATGTAAGAACGATAATCGGTTGTCGGGTTTACTGGTGGTATACCATCAGTTTTCTTTTTGCGAACCAATTGATACCCTCCTCAGGTACGGGGTTTGCCGAGATAAGCTCGGGTGGAATGTAGAAAACGAGGAAAGAAGCAGGAAATTAGTTTGAAGTAGCTATCACCTCCTTGAAAGGTTAAAGTTAAAAAGGACACATATAATAGTATATTATATGGTAAAAATAGGTTTTTGTCAATTATGCTATTTTTTTGATATAATATATATATGCAAAGAATACTCTTATTTACAGTCTTTTGTCTTTTATATGCTAGTGTAGCACAAGCACAGGCTGTTTTAGATTCGGATAGTGATGGTTTAACAGATTCAGATGAAGTAAATATATACTATACTGATCCATATAATGAAGATTCTGACGGAGATGGATATAATGATGGCTTAGAAATAGCTAATGACTATTCACCTCGCCACAATGAAGGTCAAAGGTTAATTAAAGTAGACTCTGACAAAGATTATTTAAATGATAAATGGGAATTAATCTTAGGCACAGGCTTAATGGATCCTGATTCTGATGGAGATCTATACTTAGATGGCACAGAAGTAGCAGCTAGTTATGATCCTTTGGATTCTGAACCTGTTAAGTTAGATAAGTTAATTAAAGTAGATATAGCTGCACAGTATTTAAATTACTATTTTGCTGATAAGTTATTTGGTTCTTTTCCTATCTCAGGTGGTTTATCTTCTATGCCTACACCTGAAGGAGAGTTTGATATATTAGCTAAAGTGCCAGTTAAACATTATGGTGGTGGAGATTTTGATTATCCTAATACTAAATGGAATCTACATTTTACTACTGATTATTGGCGTTATTATATTCACGGAGCTTATTGGCATGATAATTTTGGAGAACCAATGAGTCATGGCTGTGTTAATGTCGCATATGAAAACATGGAACCACTATATTGGTGGTCCCAGTTAGGTACTAAAGTAGTTATTGAATAGTTATTTCTTTCTTTTTCTAAAAGGAAATTCAGTTTGTTGTCCCAGTAAAGCCTGGGCTGTTTTTTTACCCTTAGGTGTTAATTTGACTTGATTTATAAATAATTTATGTTGAGTTTTTTCACCAATACCTATTAACAATCCTTTGTCTATTAATCTTTCAATACTCTTGGTTATAATGTTAACTCTAATGTCTTTAGGAGGTGGATTCTTTCGTTTAGTATAGAAAGAATCAAAAATATTTCTCGGAATTTTAATTCTTTTATCTTCCCAGCTTTGTTTAAGTATATGCTTTTGTAAGCTAGATAATTTCATATTTAGCTACTTTTTAATTCCTGGCCAAAGTTGCTTCTGTTCCAGACTCTTTCATGTATATAATATAATACAGTTTTAACTAGATGAATAACAATAGAATGATAGATAGATGAACCCCAGTCTCCAATTAGTAAGTAAAGTACTAGAACACTAGAGATGAAGGCTATAATTCGCCAAGTAATTGATTTAAATATAGTACGGGAATGCTTTTCATGAAACATAGTATTTGAGTTAATTATATATCTATTATTACATTATTTGCAATTTCTGGCAAAATGATATAGAATATCTTTACAATTTAAATAAATTATCAAGAGAGTGGGGAGAGAACTGGCTTGTTGATCCACCGGCAACCTAGCTTAAGCAAAGGTGCTAAGTCCAGCCCTATAACAGGGAAGAGATGATTATAGATCATTATTATTCTCCTGTTTTGGAGAATTTTTTAATAATTAAATCAATTAAAACAATGTTAAGAACAGCAGAGAATGTAACTTTTGGTCATCCTGACAAAGTTTGTGATCAGATATCAGACGCTATATTAGATGAGTGTCTTAAACAAGATCCAGATAGTCGAGTGGCCGTAGAAGCTCTAGGTGGTCATGGTAAATTAGTTATCATGGGTGAAGTAACTACTAAAGCTGATTTTGATGCTGAAAAAATAGCTAGAGAAGTATATAAAGAGATTGGCTATGAAGATAATCTAGAGATTTTAGTTAATATAGTTAAACAAAGTCCAGATATTGCTCGTGGAGTAGATACTGGCGGAGCTGGTGATCAAGGTATTATGGTAGGTTATGCTACTAGTGAAACTGAGGAAATGCTACCTAAAGAGCATGTCTTAGCTACTAAATTAGTTCGTCGTTTAGAAGAGGTTCGACAAGCTGGACAGTCAGAAATGGCTAAAAGTTTAATGCCAGACGGTAAAGCTCAAATTACTATTAATAATGGAAAGGTTGAAACTATAGTAGTTTCAACTCAGCATAAAGAGAATGTTGATTTTGATAAGTTTAAAGAGTTTATTAAAGAAGAAATAATTAAACCAATAGTTCCAGAATTTGAGAATGTTTTTATAAACCCAGCCGGACCATTTATACAAGGTGGTTTTGATGCTGATACTGGATTGACTGGACGTAAGATTATTGCTGATAATTATGGTCCACAGATTCCAGTTGGTGGAGGATGCTATTCTGGTAAAGACTATACTAAAGTAGATCGTTCTGCTGCATATATGGCCAGATACTTAGCAGTTAAATATTTAAAAGAGCATAACGCTAAAGAAGTATTAGTAAAATTAGCTTATGCTATTGGTCATCCAGAACCAGTTATGGCTACAGCTACTGTAGATGGTAAGAATATAGAGATTAATACTTATGATTTAAGTCCAGCTGGCATTGTTAAAGCTTTAGACTTAAAGAAACCTCAGTATAAGAAAAGAGCGAGATATGGATACTTTTTAGACTTTGAAGTTAAAGAATAAT
>DAOVVF010000027.1 GCA_030632225.1 Candidatus Parcubacteria bacterium | reverse complement strand
AGTATAAAACAAATCTTTAACAAAAACTGTTTCTCCCCTGTTAATATTAGGAGCATTAGCATTCATTTCGTCCTTTTGTTCTAAAGTAACTTGTGTATACCAACCAGGATTATTATCTAAGAATACTAAAGCTGTCATTAACTTAGTAATACTAGCTAAAGATCTAGTTTGTTCTGCATTCTTTTGCCAAAGAACTACTCCTGTATCCTTATCCATGACAGCAGCTGATTGAGAAGTTATTCTAACTCCCAAAGAATTATTATCCTTCTTATGAGGTATATTAGCTGATTCAGGTAAAACTTGCTGATGCAATTGAACCTGATTATCATTAACTAGATTAATAGTTGGTAGATAATAGAAATTAGAAGAACTTAAACCTACTGATAGTATTATTGCTGAAATTAATGTCCACAAATTCATATTATATCTTGCTTATTTAATTGTTTATATTTTCCTACAGCTAGTTTATCTAGCTTTAGCTTACCTTCAGCTATTCTAGTTAAAGAGATTACTTTGTAGTCTAAACTATCTAACATTCTTCTAATCTGTCTTTTCCATCCCTGATGGATAACAATAGCTAAACTATTCTTGCTCTTTAATACAACCTTATCAGCTTTAGCTAAACCTTCTTCTAGCTTAACACCTTTTCTTAAGGCAGGAATTAAATTTTTATCTATTACTATATTTACTTTATCTAAAGATTTTTTACTAACCACAAAGCTTGGATGAGTTAGTTTGTATGCCAGATCTCCATCATTAGTTAGCAGTAACAATCCAGTTGAATTCTTATCTAATCTACCAACTGGAAATACTTTGTATTGCTTTGGTACTAAGGATATGACTGTCTGAGGGTTATGAGGATCTTTAACTGAACAGATATAGTCTAAAGGCTTGTTTAACAAATAATATACTTTAGCTTCAGCTTTTATCAATCTATTATCTACTGTTATATCCTTAGCACTAGCTAAAACATTAGTACTTACTTCTTTAATTACTTTGTTAGCTATTTTAACTTTGCCAGCCTTTATTAGCTCCTCTGCTTTACGTCTAGAACAAATACCTGCTAAAGCTATATATTTAGCTAATCTAATTGTTTCTTTATCCTTCATTAGCAATTAATTCTTTAGCTTTGTTTAATATAGCTAATTCTCTTTGGATGATAAAATTACCAAGATAGCTATTAGTTTCAGTATTTTTAATCAACTCAATAGCTTCATCTATACCTGTCCACAGTAATTCAAAACCATCATCTATCTCTCCTTGTTCAAAACTAGGTTCTCCTTTGTCTCCTTGTAATTTAGCTATATAGCAATATGATCTTTGTTCTTGCGGTATTCTTTCCTTGTATTCTACAACCATACCTAATTCTTTAATAGCTTCAATATAGCAACCTGTTTCTTCTAAACATTCTCTAACTAAAGCTGCCATTTTAGTTTCTCCTTTATCTATACCTCCACCTGGTAGTTTATAGTAGTTAAGTCTAGAAACAAAAAGTAAGGCTATTCTATCCTCAGGATCAAATATAACAACTCGAGCGGCTTCTCTTAACTTAGGCCTATTATATAACTGATCTATCTCAAAATCAGTATCTTTTTTAGCAATATCTTTATCTTTAATTGTCAGTAGTATTTCCATCTTGGTTTGCTTTTAGTAAGCTATCTAAGCTTTCATCACTATTTAATTTCTGGTAATTAGGTAAATCTTCTACTGAATTAAGTCCTAGGTGTCTAACAAAATCCATAGTTACTGAGTAAATAGTAGTTAAATCACTTTCTTTAGATTCTACCAAACCTCTGATTAATAAATTCCTTAATATCAAACTACAGTTAACACCTCTAATTTGTTCTAATTCCTCTTTAGTAATTGGTTGTCTGTAGGCTATAATAGTTAAAGTTTCTAAAGAAGGTTTAGTTAAATCTCCACTTAGTTCTGCTTTAAAATAATCATTCAAAGGTTTAGCATTAGCAGGATTAGTAGTTAACTGTACCTTGCTATTATTAACCGTTAAATGAATACCAGAATCTGATTTATTAAATCTCTCTTTTATAGTATTTAAAAGTTCTTTTAGCTCTGATTCTTTTATTTCTAAGTACTTAGCTAATTCCTTGTATCCTAAAGGTTTGTTAGCTACAAATAGTAGAGATTCTAATAGTGATTTCTTTTCCATATTATTTATATTTCTTTATATCTAAATTACCAAACATTTCTTCTTGAACTATAACTAACTCTCTTTGTTTAGCTAATTCTAGCATGGCCAAGAAGCTAATTACTACCTCTGTCTTATTACCCTTCTCCTTTAATATCTGTCCGAAACTAAATTTAATATTCTTCTTTATCAAATCTCGTATACTGCTTATTTTCTCGCTAATAGACATAGCTTTAGCCATTACCCTGGAAGGTAGATTAACAACTACTTCTATTCTATCAACTACTTCTTTAAATATAGAAAATAATATTCTAGGACTAGCATTAGCAGGCGGTCTAAATTCTTTAATCATCATTCTTTTGTAGGGTACTGTTCTAATATGACTATATTTCTTTTTATTGTTAAATAATCTATTAACTTTCTTACTAGCTTCATAGTATTGCCTATATATCTTTAACTGTTCTTCTAAAGAAGCTGCATCATCTTCATCAGCAATATTAAAATCTGGTAGTAAGTACTTAGACTTAAGGTAAATTAACTTAGAAGCAATTAACAAAAAATCTGCTACTTCTGAAGAAGGCAGGTTATCAAAACTATCAATATAGTCTAAATATTGATCTGTTATCTGTGCTAAGGATATTTCAGTAATTTGCAGCTGATTCTTTTCTATTAACTGCAAAAGAAGATCCAAGGGACCTTCGAACTTTTCTAAGGATATTTGATGCATTTTTGTTATATAACTGGATATATTATATCATTTTTAGTATATTTTTTCAAATCTATATTATTGACATTTTAAACATAATATGTTAAATTAATACACTATTAATTGTTCGTTTATTCTTTAACCAACGGAGGCAAAATGGCTAAGTTAAATAAGTTCTATAGCCACCATCTTTCTCCAAAAGAGGCTTTAGAGTGTGCTAAAAAAATACTGTCTGACCTCAAGGCAGAGTATGGAGATAAGATCAGTAATTTTCAGGAAAACTGGTCCAACAACAAAGTATCTTTCAGTTTCAAGGCAATGAGTCTTCTTCCAATCTCTGGTAGCATTGAGATTACTTCTACTCAGATAAAAATACAGGTTAAGGCACCCCTCTTGGTCAAGAATGACATCGAAGACAATCTGGATCAACGTATTCCGAAGCTTCTAGCCTAAACTACAAAACCGGTGATTATTATATCACCGGTTTTTTCTTAAAAGAAAAAGGCCCTGTAATGCTATACAGGGCCTTTATTTAACCCAGGTCATTAATGCTCAAGGCACCTTCTCCTTCTTTCAATTCAGGAGTGACTTTTACAACTACGAGGTTTCCTTCTGCAAAGCCAGTTTCTGCTCCGGTAAACAGCATAGCTACTAAGTTATTACCTTCTTCCTTAGCTCTTTTGTAATCTTCGCTCTTTTTCTCAGCCAAGATATACAAAGGTGTTCCGTCACAGTCTCTGGTATGTTCAACAACCCACAGTCTGGCCCAGACCACTTTACAGGCCCCATTGCCTATCCATTGGTCAAATTTGACCTCAACCAGAGTGTCAATTGGAATACCATGAACCTTTTCAAGGTTCTCTTCCTTAATGGTCTTTCCACTATCTGTGCGAATATCACCAACGAAGACTTCTCTATTTGTTTCCTGACCATTCATCTTATACCTCCTTTATCCGACAATTAATACCAGTTTCCGCCATATACTCTTCCAGATGATCAATTATATGATCTGGAACAGATCCCATTCGAAATTCATGTTTATCTGCTGGACCTTCCAAATAACCAACTCTGGTAACGCTATTACCACGAGTTTGAAAACGAAAGGCATTAGCTAAAGGCATATCGTTAATGTCTTCTATGAACTCTATTGGTGGCATCCAGCCATGATCTTTGATGTAATGCAGAATCATATCAGGCATAATCCAGGCATGCCCGTTAACAAACTGTAGTGTAACATCTCCTGAAGAAGTATGTTTGAATTGATGATGATCATGTTTTCCATCTAAACAGTATTGGCAAGTATGCATACCCATATTACACCTCCTAAATGGTTTCTATAATTGGATGTGCTTTTTCCTGCAAATCATTTAATAACCTATAGAAAACTATACTATTATTACAGGGCTCACTTACTGTGAAAATCAAACACTTCTTTTTGGGAAAATGTTCTGATTCTCCAATTGCCATAAAAGCTATACCAGCTTTACCTCTTTGGTTTAATTTCTCACACCAAATTTCCCAATTATGCAAGACTGCATCATAGAAAGCATTGCCTTCAGCTATAATCAGCATGTCAGGCTGAATAACTGAGCTACCTTTTGTGGTAATTGCTGTTTTCTGATTTTCTTTCATAAAAGAGTACTTATGAAAGAAAAGGCTGTAGAAAAACCAGACTACTAGAAAACCTATACCTGCTATTAACCAGGGTTTGGTTTCAAAACCAGCAGCCTCATGACTATTAAAGAAGCTTTCCATACCAAAATTGGTAAAAAACAACAAAGCCTCAACTAGCAATAATCCTCTGATTAGACGCTTTTTATTAGAAACTTCTCGCCAGAAAACTAGTACTAATACAGGCATTACTATAATACCAATAACAATTAAAAGGCTTAAACCTGCTAATAAAATCATTTGTACACTCCTTTTTTGATTATTTAAGAACGATAAAAGACAATTTAATATATTATATATACTATATTTTGTCAATAAAAAAGGGCCCTGTTCTGTGCAACAGAGCCCCGACGAAGAGCATAAGGTGGGGAGCAAGTCAGTGGGTTACCTTACACCGCTTCATATGAGAAAATCAAATATATATTAATTATTATACTAAGTCAATACTTACTTCTTGACTTGTAAGCCTAGTTCATCTAGTTGTTCTTTAGAAACTTCTGAAGGTGAATCCATCATAGGATCACGTCCATCAGAAGTTAAAGGAAAAGCAGTTACTTCTTTTAAATTCTTTTCTCCTAATAGAACCATTAATAGTCTATCTATACCAGGAGCTATACCACCATGAGGAGGTACTCCATATTTAAAAGCTTCTAAGTAATGATTAAATTCTTTCTTTTGCTTGTCGGTAAAGCCAATTAAATCCCAAACCTTTTCCTGTAGCTTCATATCAGAAATACGAATAGCTCCTCCACCTACTTCAAAGCCATTTAATACTAAGTCATGCTGATATGATTTAACTTTACCGGGATCTTTATCTAATAATTTAATATCTTTTTCTTGTGGAGCTGTAAACATATTATGGGAAGGAGCCCAAGTATCTCCAGCACCATGAAACTTGTCTTCTTCTGTTTGAGGTACTAGTAAAGGAAAATTAATTACCCAAGCAAAAGCTAATTCATTCTTATCTTCTTTATTCTTCCTTAAATCAGGTTTGTCAGTCTTGTACTTTTTCATGACATCATCGTAATTTAATCTAGGCCAAGGCTTTTGATTAATCTTCTTATCAGGAAATAATTCCTCTACCATAGCAGTAAATAGCTTTTCAGTTAAATCAAGTATATCTTCCTGTTCTACAAAAGACATTTCTAAGTCTAACTGGTAGAATTCTCCTGGACTTCTATCTGCTCTGGCATCTTCATCACGAAAGCAAGGAGCTATCTGAAAATATTTATCCATACCAGCTACCATTAGCATTTGTTTGTATTGCTGTGGAGCTTGTGGTAAAGCAAAAAACTTACCTTGTAATCTAGAAGGCACTAAATAGTCTCTAGCTCCTTCTGGAGTAGATTTAGTAAGGATAGGGGTTTGTACTTCTAGAAAGTCTTCTTTATGTAAATAATCTCTGATAAAAGAAATTACCTTGTCTCTCATAACTAGATTATTTTTCATTCTCTCATGACGTAAATCTAGATACCTATGTTTTAATCTTAATTCTTCATTAGCTTGTCTATCTTCATTCTCTATTTCAAAAGGAGGTGTCTCTGCCTTAGCTAGTATAACTAGCTTCTTAGCTAATATTTCTACAGTACCTGTAGCTAATTCCTTATTAACCTGCTTATCTCCTCTTTTTTGTACAACACCTTCTACTGTTAAAACAAACTCAGGCCTGATGTCCTTTAATATTTCCTGAGATGATTTATCAAGTTCAGCAGGTACACAAACTATTTGTACTATACCCCATCTATCACGAATATCTAAAAAAACTATCTTGCCCATGTCACGTCTAACATGAACCCAGCCGTTAATTAATACATTGCTGTCTACTTTGTTAACTACCTCTATTGTTTTAATTCTTTTCATATATTATTTATTATTTATTCAGCATAAGCTCCTCTTTGCTTTTCTGGTAACATACTGGCAATTATTTTTGCCACCTCATCCGACTGTTTTCTTAACTCAACATGAACTTCATGAAATTGTTGAATTTCCTCTCTACTAGCCTTCTCTCCACGCTCTCTTTTTCTTAACACTGTTTCTATAATACTAACATCAATGTGAGCAAATTCCGGAGCTTGACCAATATGATAGATAGCGGGTCCTTTCTTAGTAGCGGCTTT
>DAOVVF010000061.1 GCA_030632225.1 Candidatus Parcubacteria bacterium | reverse complement strand
TATCTGTCGGAATTTGCTGAGCGAGACCTGGATATACTGGCAAATACCTTGCTTACTTAGTTTATTAGAGCGTCTAGCAGATTGCTGTGACCAAATAATTAAAGAAGCGAAGTTTATTTTATAGCGTCCATTAACCACTATATATTTTATCTCCTCATTATTAATTGCTTCTCTAATAGTCTTAGTAGCTACGCCAAATAGCTTGGCAGCTTCTGAAACTGAGATACGTATTACATTTTCCATAGATTTAAATAGATATTTATTATATTTATACATTGAAAGTATACACTACTCTATACCTTTAGTCAATATCTGTGGATAAATAGGTATTGTGGATAAGGTTATTCACAAAGACAATGCTAAATAAGTGTGTTATAATCCTACCGTTATTTAAAAGGGCAAAATTAAAGCATTTTTAGCTTTACAGGTAGCAGGCAAAATGCTATAATTTGTTAAATTTACTATGAACTCATTTTAGTGAATGGATCAGATAAATATTTTTTTAGCTAGCATTAGCTAAAATTCTTATTGATTATTATTAACAAAAAAAGTGTAATATTTAGGCTAGTTTTACGTCTATATATATGAAAAGTTTAAAGAGTAATTTACAAGAAAGAATAGCTTTTCTTAAGCTAAAATCAGGTGACTCAGAAGCCTTTGTTTTCTTTTATGATAGATATGTAACTAATATATACCGTTTTGTCTTGATCAAAGTATCTGATAAACAGCTGGCCGAGGATTTAACACAAGATATTTTCCTTAAAACCTGGCAGCATTTAGTAGATAAAAAGCATATTAAGAGTTTTCAGGCATTTGTTTTCAGAATAGCACGTAATACAGTAGTTGATCACTATCGTAAAAGTAATAGACAGGAATTGCCATTAGACTATGCTTTAGAAACAATTGGATTATTTGATGATAGTACCAAGAAAATAGATAAGACATTAGATGTTGAAACTCTTTTAAAACAATTAAAGAAATTAAAACCAGAGTATCAGGAAGTATTAATACTAAGATATGTAGAAGATCTACCTATGGATGACATAGCTGAGATTATGGAAAAAGATAAAAAAACAATTAGAGTAACATTACATAGAGCAATCAATAAGTTAAAAAGTATAACAAATATATGAGTTTAACAAGAAAACTCTCAAAATTAAAAGATTCAGACCTGTTAAAAGCAGATGATAGATGGGTTGATAAAACCAAATATGAATTACTATCTGAAATCGACTCTCAAAATAGATTTAAAGAAGCAAATCGATTAAGCACTTCAGAAAGGGCAGATTTAGTTCTGTCTAACGTGATGCGTCGTGTATTGCCTTCAGCTACTAAAATGATAGCTGCCTTTTTGATTATAGTAATGGGCTCTGGAGTTGGTTATGCGGCCCAAGCTTCTGTGCCAGGACAACCTCTTTGGCCTGTTAAAATAGGTATGGAGAAAGCTGAAATTACACTTACTTTGAGTTCTGTTAAAGTAACGGAAAAGCATATTGAGCATGTGAATGAAAGGTTAAATGAGATTACTAAGATAATGCAGGTAGAAGAAAGTGAACCAGACAAGATTATTAAACAATCAAAGGCAGTTAAACAGGCAATTACACACTTAGAAAAAGATGTAACAGCAGCTGATACTTCATTAAAGATTGTTAAAGAAGAAGCAGAGCCATTAGAAGTAGTAGAATTAGCTAAGAAGGTAACTGATGCAACTAAAGAAATAGGAATAAATTTAAAAGAAAAGAAAGATGTAAACACTGATGCTGTTATTAACGAAGCTTTAGAAGATGGTGAGGCCATAACTAGTAAAGTTCAAGAATCTATGGTTAATCTAGCAGTAGAGGTATATGAAGAAATAACAGGAGTAGTAGCCTTAGGAGATGATCCAGATCCAATAGTAGTTAATAGCACTACTACTATGAATATGGAAAATGTAGATCAAGCAGAGGCAGATGCTGTTAAAGCAGTGGTTGAGGAAATAGTAGCTGCTGAAATTGATGATTTAGCTATAGATATAAATGATGCTAAAGAAAAAGTTGAAATAGTTGGTGTTACAGAACTTAATCAAGCTAAGCAAGAAGTATTAGCAGAAGATGGAATTGTAGAAGAAGCAGATAATATTAAAGATATTCCAGAAGAAGCAGGAGTGATTTTAGATGAAGCTAAAGTACTATTAGAAGAAGGATCCTTAAGAGATGCTATAGATAAAGTAACTGAAAGTAAAGAAATTAATGACAAAGCAGAGATAGTTTTGGACAAAGTAGATGAAATAGCAGAAGAATCACAGGAAGTAGAAGAAAATACAGAAACTCCTGTAGAGCCAATTGAGAATATTGAAATAGAAGCCTCTTTAATAAAAGAGGAATTAGAAGTAGAGCCTACTAAATTAGAAGAAGAGGTTCTAGAATAAATAGTCATTTAATAATTAAAATAGTCCCAAGCAAGCGCGATTTGAGTTTAGTCAACTCTAGATAGTTTAAGGGTACATAGTTCTTATCTTAAGATGAGGACTATTATCCCTAAATTATCGCTTAATCGCGCGCGTTTATAGGGATGGTCCCGTAATCCTTTTGGACACGGGAAAAATCCTGTGTTCCACTATATATGGAGTGCGGGGATCTAATCGGCGTTCCTAAACAAAATTATTATTTCTATCTGGACGTATAGGCCTATAAGTTTAGTAGCTAGAAAGGTCGTCCTAGCTCAACTAGGGTGTACTAAATATAGATAGTCGCGGCTCCTTAGGGAGTGCTTATGTAGAAAGTAGGATTAATAATGTTTAGCGAACTTTAATTAAAAAAGAACAAATGAGTTTAGTAAAAAGACTTTTAGTTTTTTCTCTAGTAATTACCACTGTTCTTTGGTCAGTAGGAGCTACTTTTTCTACTGCTAAAGCTGCTGGTACTTACGGAGGAGGTTCTTTACTTGCTTTAGAAGGTGTTTCTGGCGCAGCTGTTTACTACATTGGTTCTGATGGTGATAAATATGTCTTTCCTGATCCGAAGACATATGACACCTGGTATGACAACTTTGACAACGTAGTCAGAGTTGACGTTGCAGAACTAGATATGTATCCAGACGGTGGTGCTGTCACCTATCGACCAGGTACAAAATTGATTACTCATGAGAATACAGCTAAGATTTATGCTGTTGGCCCAAGCGGAGCCCTACATTGGCTTCCAACTGGTGCTATAGCTGAAGATCTATATGGAGCAGACTGGGGTACACGCGTCTTAGACGTAATTCCAGGATTCTTCTCATCAAGCTATACCTCAAGTAGTGATCTATCAGACACATTACCAGATGGTACAATCGTATCTTCAGGTGGTGACTGGTACTATATTATGGACGGTGAAAAGAGACCATTTGCATCTGCAGATGCTTTTGAAGCAAATAATTATAGAGAATCAGATCTTCTACCAGTAGCCGATGTATCAGGCTACGGTGATGGAGATTCAATTACTGGCGAAGAAGAAGATTTATCTGGTTATATGCCAGGTGAGGTTGTTGGTCCTGTCGGAGACGGCAAGCTAACAGTTTCTTTAGCTAGTGATACACCAGCTGCAGGTATTGTTGTTGGTGGTGCTTCTCGTTACCTATTTACCAAAGTTAACTTTACCAATACTGGTACTGCTGAAGTAACAGTTGATAGAGTTGTTGTGGAGAGAAAAGGTTTAGCACAAGATGCTGTCTTTGCCTCCCTAGATCTTTTAGATGGTTCAAATTTAATGGCTGCTCTAAACAGATCAAGCAAGACTTTGGGTTCAGTACATACTGCCAGTTTTAATGACGACTTTACAGTCGCCCCTGGTGCTACCAAACCAGTTTATGTTGCTGCCAATATGGCTTCTTCACTAGCTAGTTATGCTGGTGAAATGCCAGCTTTAGCTATTACTTCAGTTGAATTAGCTGATGGCACAGTTAGTGGTTCATTCCCACTTACTGGTAATGCTATGACTCTTAATGGTACTTTAAGCATTGGTACAGCTACTATCGTAGCTGGTGGTAATAATCCTTCAGCAGTTACCAAGGAAGTTGGTACAACTAATTATATTGTTACTTCATTCAAGATTACAGCTGGTGCAGCTGAAGATGTAACTGTTGACAAGGTAACCTTTACCAACAATGGTTCATCTGATCCAGAGGATGTAGAAAATCTTAGATTGGTTGATGCTAATACCACTGAGACCTATTGTACATGGGATTCAGTTACATCTGATTCATTTACTTGTGATTTAGACAAGGGTATTGAAAAAGGTAAAAATAATACTTTTGATCTAAAATTAGATGTTATTAATGG